>CAJXGP010000048.1 GCA_913053915.1 uncultured Ignavibacteriales bacterium
AACGACCAGCTTTCAGTAATTAAAGTTGCACTTACTTCTGAAATAAGTAAATTTGTACAGAACAGACAATCAATAGAGGTGCTTTCTGATTTAGATATTTCAAACAAAATGATGAAGAATTATCTTAAAGAAACTGGAAATAATATTGGGATTGAAATTTCCATGCTATATCCAACTATAAGACCTGATGCAGCTTACGATAAATATCAAAATAAATATCTGGAATTAAAATTTAAAATAGATGAACTTGATTACAAGAAAATAGATATGGAAATAGAGAAAACCCAAATATTACAATTTATCAATGAGCTTGGATTTTCAAAGGCCGAAGCGTTCAATTACATAAAAGTTTACAAGAACCAAGTTAATATAAATGAGAGCACATATAATATAGAACTAAACGAAGTGATTGAGGCCGTAATGGAATTATTAAAAGAAAAGAAAAGATGAAAAAGAAAAATATAAAACTGAATAAAAAAGTAAAAAATAAAATTGAAGTTAATCCCATCATACCGACAATTGAAATAATAAGCAGCACTGAGAGAGGTTTCTTTCCCCCTACTTTATCTACCCAAGCACCAAATGGAATGCGCAATAGAGAACCTGTTAAATTAGGTGCGGCAACGAGCAAACCTAACATAGTTGCTGAAAATCCCATTACATCTTGAAGCTTTCTCGCAGTAGGACCGAACAATGCAACAGCGGCAAATCCTACAAAAAATCCAAACGTAGCACTTATTAGTCCAATATTAGGATTGCCTTTTAATCCAAATTTTTCCTGTTTCATAATTATAACTCAGTTATTTAAATTTTACAAAAATTAATTATATAGATTCCTTTTATTGTTATTAGTTCACGCCAACTAAAACATAATAGATAATAACTCGTTGAAAAGTAAATTAGTAAGTAACAAATGAGATATTATTTAATTAATGACTCTCCTTTATAAGGGTATTATCATTGTGAAAAGATTTTGATTTTTGTTAATATCCACAATTCAATAACTTGGAAATGACTTGTATAGATACGCCTCGTGAATAGTTTCTCATTCGCCATTTAGTTTTAATAAACTTGTTTTCATTATCCTTCAAGTATTTTTGGGTTTTTTAATCGACAAAACAGTTGAGGGATCACGTACTTTTTCCCTTGACCAATTCCAAATAACTTTCTGATAAGATCTCCATAAGTAATTTAATGGATAAACTAAAAAATGAACAAGCCTGGTAAATGGGATAAGAAGAATTATCAAAAATCCATTAATAATATGTAACTGTATTACAAGGGGTAAATTTGAAACAGCATTTATTTGCGGATTGAATGTGAAAATAGACATTAGATATGGAGATAGTACTACGGCAAACCATGATGACCCCCATCTGTAACCGGTTGCTACCCACAAACCTAGAAAAATTTGAATCAATAAAAGGATCTCAATGAGGTAATCCATCTTAGTAGTAACCGAAACAATCCGTTTGTTTATAATTCTACGGATAAAAAGAATTATTAAACCGGTAAAAGCGCTTAATCCGAAAATAAAAGCGGCTGTTTCGATTATCAGCAATCTAACAGGTTCGCTATTCCAGGCAAGAACAGAATTGGGAATCAGGAAGCCGATAAGGTGTCCAAAAAAAAGTATAATAATGCCCCAATGAAACGGAACTGAACCCCAGAACAGTTGCCCACTTTCCAGAAACTGTGATGAAAGCGATGAAAACTTGAATCTTGTTACTCTGTAACGATAAATCGAGCCAATCAGAAAAATAACAAGAGCTACATACGGAAAAGCAATAAAAAAGAAATTATTAAATATACCCATGGCTATAATACTTCCTATTAGTCAATAGCAATTTCTGTTGATATAGATTTTGTATATGATGAATTATATTCGTCCTTATATGTACCGGAATTAAAATCTACTTGTAAAATATTCCGAATCGCAAGTAATGGTTGCAAATAAATTACACCATAATTTTCCGATCTTTCAATTAAAGTTTTATAATGCTTTTTATAAACTTTGCTTTTCTTTTCTAGTTGTTTAACATCAAATTCGGATATAATTTTAGAGAGAGCAGGAATTATAATTTTAATTGACAATTCATTTCTCAGTTCAGTATTCTTTACCTTTGGTAATAATTTTAAAAGATTCGGTAAAAAATCTCCTAATTCCGTTCCGCAATCAACCCCTGCATCTTTATGTTCACGGCTAAGGTTTGATAAAAGTTCACCTCTTTTATAATCATCTCCAAAAAGGACATAACCAATATCAAGTGTAGTAATTGCTTGGACATCAAAAGTGCGTGTATAAATTTCCTGAACTCCGGTTAATTTTACGCTTGCTACAAATTTTGTAAATTTAATTAAATACTTTGAAGCTTCGCTATATTCTTTATCTAAAAGAGCCTGTATCCTTTTAACTTTTTCGGGAAATTGATTATTTGGATAATATAATAATTGAGCAATGGACTCATAATTTTTACTTGTTATCATAATAACACTTCTCTTTTCAAAAAATGATAAAGTCTATCAATTAATTTTATAAACCTCTAAGCGGTTTTTCTTTAAATCCAAATCCCGTCGAACCCTTTACATCATCGGTATTGTCGAACATCTCTATCGCTTGTTCTCTGTGCGCCGGTGGGATTACAAATCTTTCATCAAACTTAGGCAGTGAAGTAAGTCTATAAATCTCATCGGCAATTTCGGGTGTTAATTGTGTGTCATTTAGAGTTTCGTTTACATTTTCTTTACTAATATCTCCAACGGTTTTACCGCGTCTATGAATTCTTACAGCCATTAATTTTTTAAGAATGTTTTTGATTTTGGTTTCATCTCCTGCACTGAACATATTTGCCATATATTTTAGCGGGAACCTTGCTTGATCAATTCTTCCCCATAATCCATCCGTACTTGTATCGTAAAGCCATTTATCATCCCAAAATTTTGCAATTGGATCCAGATTTTTGGAATGCTCGGTGTTATCCGACTCACTTAAAGAAGCCATCACAGGAAGTAGAGGCGGTACATAAAACAACATAGGAAGAGTTCTAAATTCAGGGTGAAGAGGAAGTGCAAGTCCCCACATTTTAATAAATTTATACGTCGGCGAATCTTGAGCCGCTTTTATAGTTGAATCGGCAACGCCGTTTTTTATAGCTGCTTTAATTATTTTAGGATCGAAAGGATCTTGTATTATATTCAATTGTTTATCAATTAATTGATTATCATCAGCCGAAGCAGCATCTTTAATGAGGTCTGCATCGTATAATAATACACCGAGATAACGAATTCTACCAACGCACGAATGCATGCAAGCCGGAGCCAAACCGGCTTCCAAACGCGGATAACATAAAATACATTTTTCAGATTTCCCGGTATGCCAGTTAAAGTAAGATTTTTTATAAGGACAAGCAGTTACACACATCCTCCAAGCTCGGCAAACTTTTTGATTTATAAGCACGACCCCGTCTTCACCTCTTTTATAAATAGCTCCGGAAGGGCATGAAGCAACACAAGCCGGATTTAAACAATGGTTGCAAATTCTCGGTAAATAGAAAAATGCCATCTGTTCCAATTGGAACATTGCTTCTTGTTCTGCCGGAGTTAAGTTTTTAAGATTCGGGTCGTTACGAGCATAATCAGGAGTTCCGCTTAAATCATCATCCCAGTTCGGTCCCGCTTTTATATCAATTGGTTCTCCGGTAATTAAGGAAATCGGTCGAGCTGTTGGCTGGTCATCATCTTCGGGCGAATCTATCAAGTCTGTATATTTGTAAGTCCAAGGCTCATAATAATCATCAATAACCGGCAAGTTTGGATTATGAAAAATATTTAATAATCCTCTGAGTTTACCTGCACCTCTAAGAGAAATATCATTACCGCTTTTTTTGGTCCATCCACCTTGATAAATATCTTGATCTTCCCACTTAGTAGGATATCCGGTACCGGGTTTTGTTTCTACATTGTTCCACCACATGTATTCAGCGCCTTTCCTATCAGTCCAGATATTTTTACATGCAACTGAACAAGTATGACATCCGATACATTTATCAAGATGAAAGACCATTGAAATTTGCGCTCTAATATCCATAGTAAAATTATCTTTGTTAATGATTAAAAAATTACTTTATCCATTTTCTTTACAACTACGTGAGTATCGCGTTGAGGAGCCGAAGGTCCCCAATAATTAAGGTGGTAAGTAAATTGACCGTAACCACCGGCTAATAAATTGGGCTTTAAACGAGTACGGGTAAAGCTATTATGTCCACCTGCACGTTTGTTACCTCTTATTTGAGACTTTGGAATTGTAACCGTTCTCTCCGGAACATGGTATACAATACAAACACCTTTCGGAATTCTTGAACTAACAACGGCTCTGGTACAATAAACACCATGGTCATTAAAAACTTCTACCCAATCATTATCTTTTATTTCCAACTCTTCAGCATCCTCTTCGTTTAACCAGCATGGTTCGCATCCTCTTGATAAAGTAAGCATACGTAAATTATCCATATAGGTAGAATGAATATGCCATTTACCGTGCGGAGTAAGACAATTAAGAGCTTTTGCATTACCGCTTTTCAAAGTTTCTCTCAGATCGCCATATACTTCAGGTTTTGGCGAAGGTTTATAAGTAGGTAAATTCTCACCAAATGCTAAATACATTTCGTGATCCAAATAAAAATGTTGCCGTCCGGTTAAAGTTCTCCATGGAACTAGTCTTTCAACGTTGTATGTATATGCTGAATATGCCCTGCCGTTAGCCATCAAACCGGACCACACCGGCGAAGTATTATATCTTCTTGGTTGAGCTTGCAGATCAGCATAAGTAAATTTTATATCTTTCGATGATTCTCCTAGATCCGAAAGTATTAATCCGGTTTTTTTCTCCATAAATTTATAAGCGCGTACAGTCAGTTCTCCATTAGTTAAAGAAGAAAGATGCAACACAGCATCAGCAGCCCACACATCTTCCTTAATAGATGGGTATTTTTTGCCATCCCATTTTTCGACGTGAAAATGAGCAGATTCCAACATCTCATTATAGAAATCTTCGCACATATAATGATTACCGTGTGCGCCCAAGCCATTTTGTTTTATCTTTTCACCGAGTGAAATAAATTTATGATAAAGCTGTGTAAAATCTCTTTCAACTACCACTAACTTATGGGTAGTTTTTCCAGGGATAGGCTCACACTCACCTTTATACCAATCTTTAATTGAAGGCTGAGAAATTTCATCAGGCGAATCATGCAAAAGAGGCATTGCTACTATATCTTTATAAGTGCCGGGCATATGTTTTTTTGCCATTTCACTTGTTGCAAACGCTATATTCTTAAATATATCCCAATCAGTCTTTGATTCCCATACCGGAGCAATTGCAGCAGAAAGCGGATGAATAAAAGAATGCAGATCCGTACTATTCAAATCGGCTTTTTCATACCAAGAAGCAGCCGGTAATACAACATCTGAATAAAGCGCAGAAGAGTCCATTCTGAAATTAAGATCAACAACGAGATCCATTTTACCAACCGGAGCTATTTCATGCCATTTTACTTCCTGAGTTTTTTCATCCACCTTATCTTTTGCAATTGCATTGGAATGAGTCCCTAGATAATGCTTAAGAGCATATTCATGACCTTTCATACTTGCCAGGATTGCATTGCCGCGCCAAATATACCACACCCGCGGAAAATTCACCTCTGCATCCGGATCACCTACGGCATATTGCAGTTTTTTCGATTTTAATTTATCTAACACATATTTTTTTATTTCGTCATCATTCTTTGCTCCATTGTCAACAGCTTCTTTACAAAGATCAATATTATTTTCATTAAACTGTGGATAAAAGGGCATCCATCCCATGCGAACTGCTTTATAAATGAGATCGGCTGTATGACCTTTTGTCAAATCATTTTCCGGCACTTTATTATATTTTGAAAAATATCCGTCGTAACGAAATTGGCATGTATTAATATAATGCCATATAGGAGCTTGTTGAAGTCTAACGGCATCTACCCAATCTCTGGCAAATGCAATTGTGCCCCATGAATCGCTTGGTGCTAATTTTTCCTGTCCTACATAATGATTTAATCCACCGCCATTTTTACCTACACATCCGCACAACATTAGCGACATAATGGCTGAGCGATAAATTAGATTATTATGATACCAATGGTTAACCCCTGCTCCGATAATAACCATACATTTTCCGTTGGTAACATTTGCTGTAGATGCCCACTCTCTGGCAAATTGTAAAACAGTTTTCGAATCTACCCCAGTAAAAATTTCTTGCCATGCCGGTGTGTACGCGGCATTTTTATCTGAATAATCGGTAGGATAATTTCCCGGTAAACCTCTATCAACTCCATATTGTGACATAATTAAATCATAAATAGTAACTGCGGGAATTTTTTTGTTCTCCGTTGTTTGGATATATTTAACAGGAACGCCGCGCTTAACCTTTTTATCCATCCCAAAGTCGGTAAAAGTAACCATTAGGATATCGTCATTATTACTTAATTGTGTAAGAACAGGAACATACGGAGAATCATCAGTAGTGTTTTCAAATTTAATATTCCATTTACCTTGCTTTTTATCCCACCGATGTCCAACACTGCCTTTAGGAACGACAAGTTCTCCAGTAGTTTCATCGATATTTAAAAATTTCCATTCACCGTTTTCAATATCTTTAAACTTAGAAATGGAGTTGGCACGAATTAATCTACCGGGTTTAAAACCGTCTCCGTCTTTTTCAAGTTCAATAAGGAACGGACAGTCGGTATATTTTTTCACATAATCTAGAAAATAAGGAGTTTGTTTTTCAAAATGGAATTCCTTAAGAATCACATGAGTAACAGCCATCCAAAAAGCGCCGTCGCTTCCGGCATGAAGAGGCACCCATTGGTCGGCATACTTTGAAGGCATACTTAAATCAGGTGAGAAGACAACCGTTTTTGTTCCGTTGTACCGCGATTCGGCAAAAAAATGGCAATCCGGAGTTCTCGTCATATTCAAATTAGCCCCCATTAACGCAACCATTTTAGCATTATACCAATCTGCACTTTCACAAACATCGGTTTGCTCACCCCAAATTTCCGGTGAAGCATTTGGAAGATCGCAATACCAATCATAAAAGCTAAGATGTACTCCTCCGAAAAGCTCTAAAAATCTTGATCCGGCAGCAAAACTAAGCATAGACATGGCTGGAATTGGAGAAAATCCTATTACCCTATCGGTGCCATATTTTTTTGCTGTATAAATGTTGGCGGCTGCCATAAGTTCAAGCATTTCATCCCACGTAGTTCTGCGAAATCCTCCTTTACCTCTTGCATTCTGATATTTTTTCCGCATCTCCGGATCATTTTGAATATTTTCCCACGCTTTCAGAGCATCACCTGTCTTTTCTTTTTCATCCCGGTACATATCAAGTAACACACCTCTAATAAGAGGATATTTTATTCGGATAGGACTATATAAATACCATGAGAAAGAAATGCCTCTTTGACATCCGCGAGGTTCATAAGGAGGTAAAGATCCTTCCAGGAGAGGGTAATCCAATTGTTGAGTTTCCCAAACAACAATTCCATCTTTCACATGAATTTCCCAGGAACATCCGCCGGTGCAATTTACTCCATGTGTACTTCTCACAATTCTATCGTGCTGAAATCTATTTCGATAAAATTCTTCCCATTGACGGGTTTGAGGTGATATAATATCTTGAATCCAACTCATAATATTTTCACTCTTTTTATTAAGTTTATTTAGATTTTATCTGTCGTTTATATATTGCATCATTAACCGATTTTTTCTTTCTCTTTCTCCAAAACCCTCCGAATATCAACAATAAAATAGCTACACCAATGATCCCTGCATAATCAAAATTTATGCTAAAATCATTAGGCTGTTGATAGATTGCAACTCTATTAGCTTCCTTTAAAAAAGCGATCAAATAATACTCTTCATCCGATGTAATCGGTTTATTATAAAATGCTGCATTCATTACAGGGAAAGGTGGATTATCAAGGATGGCTTTTATTCCGATAGGATTTAGCTTTGAATATACCGTAGTTAAATTTTTAGCTAAATCTCCTCCAGTCATTAAATTACCATTAATAACACTGTGGCATGAAATACACGCAGGACCATTATTTTTAAATCGAACTTTACCTGTAAAATAATTTTCTCCCAGTTTTACTTCTTCGCTCCCGGCATTTTTTAAAGTAAAACCGTTGCTGTTTTTTATTTTTAACTCTAAGCCTTCGGCGGACGTTGTCGCAGATTTTTTATTAACATTACTACTTCGGCTCATTATATAATCAATAACATCTTTTATTTGAATATCGGAAAGTTTTTGATCCGGCATCATTATTTTGTAGGTTTTAAATAGTTTTTCCGCATATACATCACCGCCGCTTATCTTTTTCTGCGGTGATTTTACAAATTGGAATATCCATTTCATCGGGCGCTTTTTAAGAATATTTGATAAATCAGGTCCTACTAATCGCCCTTTACCGATTGTATGGCAAGCTGCACATGTTGTTTTGAAGGTTTTTTCACCTGAATTTTGCGCCATAACAAAAATTGGGATATTTAATAATAATAAAAATGTGAATAATATAAAAAGTTTGGAGTTTAATTGGAAAACGAAAAAGTAAGCCTTATGCAATTTCATTTTTATTTGATTTTAATTTTTAAAAAAAATTATTGAAACCTTATACCGTATATAAGTAATTTTTCTCTAAATTCTAATTTTTCAGACAATCCTTTTCTATAAAATAAAAGATGGATTATTAACTTTAGGGGGTAGAATAAAATAAGTTATCGAATTATAACTCCTAAATAACAGTTATTTATTCTTGTATTATATGCAAATTACTCTTTTCCACCCCTTTAATAGTGGTTAAGATTATTTATAATAAGAGTTATTTGTCTGATTAAAATTACCTATAATATTTATTAATGTCAAGAAATTCTTTTTTAATCCGACTATAGGTTTTGTTAATTTATTTTTTCCTGGAGATCCTTTTGTTTACATTTTTATTCTACTATAATTCTCTACTAATGAATGCTGTATATCCAAAAAAGGTCATACCCCGGTTTTGGAATTGTAAAGATTAACAAGAGTCAAAATTTCTAATAAGTCTAATTACCAAGGAAATGAACAATGGATAAAATAATAAAATGTGTAATTTATAGAATTAGGCATTAGTATCTTATCAGTAATATTCGTGTTATTTTTGGCAGAAAATATTGATTTGT
>CAJXGP010000049.1 GCA_913053915.1 uncultured Ignavibacteriales bacterium
CCTTTGCGTAAAAGAAAAGCGTCAAATATGGTCCTACTCGTCGCTTCCCTTGGTGCGTTCACGGCAATGCAGGCGATAATCGCTATTATTTTCACCAGTCAATTTCATACCCTTGCACAAAATATCGGCTCGCAAAAAATTTATACAGTTTTGGGCGGAGTTATCACGGAAACACAAGTCGTAATTCTTGCATCAGCGATAATCGTTACCGTTGGGCTTCTCTTTCTTCTAAAATACACAATGTTTGGAAAAGCGGTGAAAGCAGTGAGCGATGACGAAGAAGTGGCTAAAATTGTCGGTATCGATACAAACAAAATCATAGGGTATGTATTTTTTATCGGCTCAGCTATTGCCGGACTTGCCGGTATTTTAGTCGGATTTGATACGGGGATAGAGCCGACTATGGGACTGGCACTTTTACTGAAAGGCGTAATCGCCGCGATAGTGGGTGGCGTCGGCAGTATTTACGGTGCATTCATTGGCGCATTCTTGCTTGGCTTTGTAGAGAATTTTGGTATTTGGCAAATATCAGGAGAGTGGAAAGACGCGATTGCTTTTGTGTTGCTCATAATTTTTCTAATTTTCCGCCCACGAGGTATAGTGAATAAATAATATGGAATATTTAATACATTTGGGAATACTTTTTGGAATTTACGCCATTTTGGGTATAAGTTTGAATCTCGTTGTTGGATACACGGGGTTGTTGTCCATAGCACACGCCGCTTTTTACGGTATTGGTGCATACGCAACGGCGATACTTATGGCTTCGTTCGGGGTAAATTTTTTCTTGTCTGTGATTATTGGTATATTTGTGGTTATAGTTATAAGTTTTTTGATAGGTATCGTTTTGAGCAAATTTGACGGAGACTACTATGCCCTGGGCTCTTTGGGTTTTGGGGTAATAGTTTTCTCCATTTTTCTAAACTGGCAAGAGCTAACAAGAGGACCCCTCGGAATTCCGGGAATCTCAAAACCTGAATTATTTGGCATTGATTTTTCTTCAAATTTTTCATTCCTGGTTCTTGTTTTTATTTTTCTAGCTTTAGTTTATTTCGCGGGACAATTTATCGCCAATTCTTCTTTCGGCAGAGTATTGAAAGCGATTCGTGAGGATGAGAAAGCGATTCAAGTTTTCGGATACAATGCTATGTATTTTAAACTTGCCATTTTTGTGATAAGCGCAGCTATGGCAGCTGTTGCGGGTTCTTTGCTCGCTTCATATATCACTTTCATTGACCCTTCAACTTTTACTCTGATGGAATCAGTGTTTATTTTGGCGATTATCATCCTTGGAGGACTGGCGAACAATAAAGGGGCGGTGCTCGGTGCCCTTTTTCTCATTCTCTTGCCGGAGATTCTCCGTTTTGTCGGCTTTCCCACGGATATCGCAGCACAAATGCGCCAAGTGATTTATGGTTTAATCCTTATTCTGTTAATGCTCTACCGCCCACAGGGGTTGATAGGGGAATATAAATTATGATAATACTTGAAACAAAAAAGTTAATAAAACGATTTGACGGTGTGCACGCGGTCGATCATCTTTCCATTGGAATAGAAAAAGGGAAGATTACAAGTATTATCGGACCAAACGGTTCCGGGAAAACAACACTTATCAATCTTTTGAGCGGAATGTTGCCTATGGACGGTGGTATTGTTGCGATAAACGGAAGTAAAGAGCTATCAAAATTACTTCCTTATCAAGTCAGTTTCTATGGTATCACCCGTACGTTTCAGGATGTTCGGCTTTTTGAGCAAATGACAGTATTAGACAATATTTTAGTTGTTTTAACAGAGCGGAATGTTTTCAATTCTATTTTCGAAAAACACAAGAAATATCATTTAAAAAAAGCGGAGGAGGTTTTACAAAAAGTTGGACTTTGGGGGAAAAGAAATCAGCTGGCAGTCAATCTTTCATACGGGCAAAGAAAACTTTTGGAAATTGCTCGCGCGCTGGGGATAAAAGCGGAAATATATCTACTGGATGAACCATTTGCGGGATTGTTCCCCGAGATGTTAAAAATTATTTCTGGTATTATTCAGGAGTTGAAACAAAATGGCAAAACGGTGATTCTCATTGAGCACAACATGCAATTGATACGAGAACTCAGCGATTATGTTTTTGTGATGGATGAAGGGAAACTGCTTGCGGAAGGGAGCCCAAGTGAAGTTTTAGAAAAAAAAGAAGTCGTTAGAGCGTACTTGGGTGAATAAAATAACATGCAAAAAAAAGAATTACTATTACAACTAAAAGACATCTCTGTGCATTATGGTGGAGTAAGAGCGCTTGATGGAGCAAGCGTGTTTTTGGACGAAGGTGAAATAGTCGCACTGATGGGGCCAAACGGCGCCGGTAAGTCAACGATTCTTAAAACAATTTTTGGGTTAGCTCCAATTCATTCTGGGAAAGTTTTGTGGCATGAAAAATCGTTTATTCCAATTCCTCATCAAGTAGTTCGCCGTGGCATCGCTTTCGTTCCTCAAGGACGGCGAGTTTTTACTCACCTAACTGTTGAAGAAAATTTGGAAATTGGAGGATTTACTTTGAAAAATAAACAGGAGTTAAAGAGGCGGATTGATGAAGCAACGCAAATATTTCCAGTGTTAAAGCAAAAAAGAAAAGCGAAATCCGGCACACTTTCCGGTGGGCAACAGCAAATGCTTGCTTTGGCACGCGGGCTTATGACTGATCCGAAAGTCTTGCTTTTAGATGAGCCATCGCTTGGGCTAGCACCTAAGGTTGTTAAAGAGGTATTCTTAAAAATTAAAGAGATAAACAATAATCATAAAACTGCCATTATGGTCGTTGAACACAACATCAAATCACTTCTTGAAATAGCAGACCGAGCTTACGTTTTAGACAAAGGGAAAGTAGTTGTTAAGGGTTCCGCGCAGGAGGTTGGCAGGGGCGATATTCTCGAAAAAGTTTTTATGGGTACGTTAAAATAGTAGGGTATGGGCTTTAACGTTTTGGGAATTTGTCCTCTCTTGTTTCCTTATCTATTAATTTTGCAAAATCTTAATTTCTATTGCAAGCTGTTTTAATACTTCGTTTTTTAGATTTTCTTTAATCCATTCTCTTTTATCATCATCTACCAGCTCGCCAAGTCTTTCTAAGATATTAGATTTATTGGTATTTTTTTCTATAAATTTTCTCACATACTGTAAGTATTCCGAAGGTTTCTTACTTGTCTGCTGTTCCACCATCTCTTTATTAAAACGCCAATTATTCTTGAAAAAGAAGTGAATATCATATAAATCTCTATTTGCGATAAATTCATCATCACCCATACCAGATGCACTTCTGTCGGTTATTGCAACGAGCTTATGAGCGAAAATATCTTCTTTTTGCAAAACTTTTAGCGGTACTCCTGAAACAATATCTTCAACCTTGTAAGTATTTAACTTGCTGTTTTCGTGTCTGTCGGGAAGGTCAATCTTCAAGGATTGATATTCATCTGAATATTTTAATCTTATACTTGTTTTGGTTTTCACCGAGCCATAATTATTCAATAATTCCAGTAGTCGTTTTTTTACCATTTCATCTTTTTCTTTATCAATTAAATCAAAGTCCAAGTCTACAGAAAATCTATCTAGTCCATACAAGAAATAGCAAGCCGTGCCACCCTTAAATCCGAGGTTGTTTGCCAACATGGAATCCATTGAAATTTCTTCCAGAATTTTCAACATTATTCTTCTGTGTTCTTCCATGTCCAATTTCATAGTAGTTTGATTAGTTTTAAAATATCTTTCTCCAGTCTTTTGTTTTTATAAATTGCAGATATTTTTAATAATTTATTTTTATCCACTTCATCCAAGTCATCAAGCTGTTGAAATCCAATTTTATAAAAATAGTCGCAGATAGCTCTCTCTGTGCTGGCAATAAAATATGCATCTTCGTTTATTACACCCAAACGATTATTAAGAATTTTTTCAGGCAACTTTCTGTAATTAAATTTGCCGTAAGAGTTTTTTATATCCAATTTTCTATCAGAGGCAGAAAAATACGTCCCATACCACTGGTTAATTATTCCATTTTTTGCTAAAACAGTTTCAAAGCTAATGTAAGATCTTTTTTTCAAATTCCCAGCTAATTCCAAAGAGTTAACGTCGATACCTCTCAAAGCATAGAGCCCTCTTTGGATTGTTTTTAAAAATCCTTGCTCTTTAGCCCGAGCAATTTGCACATACAAAATCTTTTTATTTTCCGTACCCCAATAAAGCGCTAGCTCGTTTGTAGAAAATACTGTTTTTCCGCTTCTATGCAAGATATCTATTTTTTTCGCCATTTTAGACATAAAATAACTTAATTTATCACATTGTATAACAAAATCGTTATACAATGTGTACTATATCTCAATTATACATCTTTTGCAAGCCATTATGTGTGCACAACAGCTATGCTGTAGTAAATTGGAAATTGGAGCCACTCCCGGCTCCTTTTTGGCAAAAAATAGGAAGAGGAAAGCGTTTATTTGATCTAATAACAATAACAAGTGCCATTTGCTACTTATTATACTTGCACGTACGTTGGGTAAAACCAGTAGCCCTCCTATCTTTGTTTTTATAAAAATAGTAAATGTATTATAATTGCAATATGAAAATCTTTGTTGTATATTCCAAGGTTCAATTTGATAAAGAACCAATTCCCTTCAATATATTTAGAAAAAAGTATGACGAGCCGTATGAGCCGCATATTACTTTTACACAGCCGGTATACATTGACGATAGCGACGTGGATAGAATTAAAAAGCTTATTTTAGAATTAAATAAACCAAAGACTAAACTAAACATTAAATTTACTCATACGAAAGAAAGCAAGGATCTACTAACGATTGAAGTGGAAAAAAATGAAATTCTAATAGATTTACAAAACAGAATCTCCAGTCTTCTAAGTGATTATGGCGGCTATGTAGACATGGACACAAAGCAGTATGAGATAAACTTTAAACCTCATATTACTATTGCCAGAGATGTAGACAAACGGAGCGTTTCTTCAATAGACAAACAGAGTATCGAAAGTTTACTCCCCTTAAATGCTTTCATTAACACCGTGACTCTGGTGGTTGTAGACAGTACTGCATCTAAAAAACCGCTAAGCCCTGAAAATCTAACTGAGTATAAATTTTAATTTATTGGATCGTTAGATATAATAAACAACATGAACATAGAGGAAAGCGTAAAGCAAATAGAAAATAAACTGAAGGAATGGAGCAAGAGTAAAGAAAGACTCATCGTAAACTATTGGACACCGAGTGTCCAATAGTTTAGTTTTCAATATTCCCCCAGGTAGGACATCCTACATCCTACCGAGTGGCGGTAGGATGTAGGATGTCCTACCTGCAAACTTAAATTGATGCGGAGTATATATTTTTTGTGGTATTTTTGATACTATGGTGGATATGAAGTTCACTCGCACGAAAAAACTCGTTTATTTTAATAACAAAGGTGGGGTTGGAAAGACCACCTTGGCATACAACACAGCAGTTAAATTTGCGGAAATGGGCTATAAAACGGTGCTGGTTGATTTGGATCCTCAGTGCAATCTTTCTCGAATATCGCTCGGAACAACCTTTGAGGATAACCTTTTTTCAGACAGCCAAAAAACAATATACACAGTCTTGCAAGGAGTTGTGAGAGGGGGTGCTGATATTGACACGAGTGTAGCGTTTGAAAAAATCGGCAGTTCGGGCAACTTGTTCATGCTTCCTGGAAGTTTAAAGCTTTCTGAATATGAAAATTCTCTTATTTCAGCGTATGGTGAAGCGGCACAAGGGTCAGAGAGAGGATTTTTCAGCACTAGCGCTATTGACAGGTTTTTAACTGAAAAAGGACTGTCGGAAGAAATTGATATCTTTGTTATAGACACTTCCCCTAACTTGAATCTTCTTAACAGAGTAATCTTTTTAGGTTCGGATTATTTCATAACTCCACTTATGCCCGATGCTTTCTCTGTCCAAGGAATTGAAAACCTAGGGAATACTTTTGAAGTATGGAAAGATAATTGGAAAAAAACAGCAAAAGTTTTGGCTAGAGATAAGGAGATATCGCACAACAAAGTACTGGATGGAGAAGGATTATTTATTGGTTACATTGTAAATTCATACAATCAGTATTCCAAAAAACCTATTAAAAGCAACGAGGAATGGATTAACAAAATACCCGAATTTATTAAAAAGTATCTTTCTGAAAAACACTGTCGCAATGGCTTGGTGGAGCAGTCTTGGAAAAATTCACTTGCCCTCATTAAAGATTACGGACAACTGCCTCCACTCGCTCAAATTAAAAATAAAGCTATTTTTAATCTTAGTCCATCAGTTGATGGTTTTGAAAATGTTAAAGGTACAAAAGAAAATGTAATAAAAGCTGTAAATGAAATAAATAAAGAAGGTGGTTTTAAATCAAATCTATTTAAAAATATAGACCAAAAGAATTATCAGTATCCAGATAATCAATTATCTAATATGACTCATAGTGAATTAAATAATTTAATTAGAAATCAATCAAGTAAAGGACAAAATAATTTTAATTCAAGATTTCCAATATCTAATCCTAATGGAAATAATATGGATAGAAATTTCCCATCAAATTTAAATAAAGTTTCATTACCTCCTATTATCATTAACCAAACTAATAATGTTTCAGGTTTTGATATGCCCAGTGTAAATAAAGTAATTAATGATAATAATAGAAGTTTAGGTCAAAAGTTTATGGATGAAATTAGGAGGATAATAAATACATAATGGCAACAAATGATGATATAAGAATACAAAAAGGAACCTATGATATTACACTTTTTACAGTTAATAATACTGAAAATTGGAAAAATACAGTTCAAGTAATTCCAGGAGTAACAACTGGTGGAAATCAAATTAATCAACCTAATTTACCCCAAGTTGTAGATATTCAAAGGACAACTTATTCTTATGTATTTGAATGTGGAATTACATCAACTGCTACACAAACTGCAAAACAAGTTAAGGATGATGTAAGAATTATGTTTGAAGGTGCGAGATCAACTGGTGAACCTATTTTATTAACTTATGAGGATAAACAATTAAGTGTTTATTTTGAAGATTGTGTTGTTAAAAAAAATTCAAGTAATACTGTTGGAAATTATTCTGGGGAAGATTCATTTGAATATAATGTTACATTAACTTTTGTGGAGGGTAATCAAGCATGAGTAAGAGGATAACAAGTTCAAGAGTTAATAGGTGGGCAATAGGTTTAGGAATAACAGGAATTCCATTAGCAGTTCTATTAATCTGGTTTATGGTTTCACTTGGTTCAATTACAATTACAGGATATTCTAATGATACTTTATGTGTTGGAAGTGAAAGCAGCCCTTGTTATGCATATATAAACTTTTCAGTAAATGAAGATATTTTTATTTATCCTGGAAATTGGACCTCAACTCCTTTTTATACAAATCCAAAACCTAAATCTGTAAGGATGTATAGAAGTTGGGGAAAAGGTTGGAGAGAAATTAAATTAAATCAAAGTTGTAAAGGTACTTGGTGTGGATTGTCTAATTCAAAAGATAAAAGAAAATTTGCATTTGCATTTAGAGGAGGTAGAGATTATCAAATTAGATATAAGGTAATTAAAACAGATCCAACTATTGATATGAAATGGGGATATGATAAGGTTGATCCAGTATTTTTAGGAATAAATAAAAAAAATATATTGCCTAAACTTATTAGTAATAATGTAAGTTTAACTCATGGTGAAGCAATTTTTGAAGTGAATAATCCTTTTAGAAAAAGTATAGATGCTGAAGATTTAAAATTTAATTTTTATAAAGATAAAATAGGTAAATATAATGTCTACATAAATTATTCTGAAAAATATAAAGTTCCAATTTATGGAAAGATAACTGAGATTAAAAATTGTTTTAAAATTGATAATTCTACTGGATTAAATAGTTCTTATGATTGTTCAACCACAAAAAGTTATATTCAAGGTTATAAAAATAAATATAAATCTTCCTGGAAGAAGATAGATGAAATTCCTAGAGGATTACACAAGATAAAATTAGTTGCAAATTGGAAAGCAAAGTTAGGTAAGCAATCAAGAGAATGGGTTCCAATTATATTATTGAATAAAACAAAATTTAAATTATCTAATGATATAATTTTAGAAAAATCAGAATGGGCTTGGTGGAATTCAACTTGGACTTATAAAACAAATTTTTCAATAAATTCAAATGTTACTTCAACTTTAACAAATTTCCCTGCTTATATTTCAGTAGATACTGCAAGTTTAATTAGTGCAGGAAAAATGCAAAGTAATTGTAATGATTTAAGGGTTGTTAATTCTACTGAAACAGGAGAATATTCTTATGAAATAGAAGATGGAACTTGTAATACTAATGCAACAATAGTTTGGTTTAAAGACACATCACTTCCTTCTGGAAATCAAACAATTTATACCTATTATGGAAATCCAACTGCAAATGATGGTCAAAATAGTGCAAATGTATGGAGTAATGGGTATTATGCTGTATATCATTTTGGAGAAAATTTAAAAAATAGTGTTCCAACAAATCCAAATTTAACACAAGGAGGAACAATAACTTATGGAAAAGATGCAGGATTAGGTTTTGGTGCAAATGTAGATAATAATGGAAATTATGGTTATGCAACACTATTTGACCCTGATAATTATGATGTAGGATTTGCAATAATGGTTATTGGAACAGCAAGTGGAACAGTTGGAATTTATATGCCTATATATTATTTATACTCTGCAAGTAATGGAGGAGGAGGAACTTATTTTTCTTCAAATGGAGATTTAAAGGTAGTATGGGGTGATGCTAATACATCTTCTATTGGAGATAGTAGTTTTGGAAGTAATTATGGAACAATAATTAAAATGGCAGGTTCTCATAATGCTTCAAAAAATGTTAATTTATTAGGTAATGGAACTTTTGAAATTAAAACAGCAAATACAATGGCAGGTAATTTAAACACTTGGCAATTTCCAAATCAATATAATGTACAAGGGATTTTATCTAATCAATTAACAGAAATAAGATTATCAATAGTAGAAAGAACATCTGATTGGCTTTTGGCTGAATTTAATCAAAAATATTTTGTTGGTGATGAACAAGTAAAAGTAGGAGTTTCAACAACTTTAAATTCACCAATAAATGCTTATAATTCTTATTCTTCAAATATTTTATTTAATTG
>CAJXGP010000050.1 GCA_913053915.1 uncultured Ignavibacteriales bacterium
CGTTTATAATATATAAAATAATAATTTTATCGGGAGAATATATAATTTTATGAATTGTTCCCGAAACATAACCTAAAAATATTATAATTAAAAATATCACCTTCTTTATCAACCATCCAAATTTCTTTTTTACCGTTCCCATTCAAATCGGTAATTACGGAATGAGGAGCATCCAACCTATTCCCATAAATTCCTGACGGTGTGAAATTTATTAAAGTTATAGGATTACTAAGAGTTAAATTATCGTTTAACTTCCAGACAGCAATTGAGGTATCTGAATTTACCGATAATATCTCGGTATTTCCGTCATTATATAAATCATTAGCCATTATAGGCCATAATGCTCCCGAAGAATCGGCATATTTTTGAATTAAACCGGAAGAATTTTTACTCTTTTGTTCTTCAATATAACCGTTGTAAACGAAGTAAGTTAGCAAATCTTTTTTACCGTTATGATTAAAATCTCCGAAATCTTTAACTATTCTATTTTGTAAAGAATCAATTTTTTGAAAATGGTTACCTGACAATCTGTACAGATATGAAATTTTCGGATTATCAGATCCCCTTAAAAAAATTTCATTTGAATCGGAGGAAGTTAAATTTACCGGATTTTGATAAATTTCACCGGGTGGCAGCGTGAAAGGTTGTACATTTTCAAACCGCGGGTGAAAATAGTTATTTGTCTGAATTTCAAAATTATAACCGTTATTATTTACAACCGATTTTAATCCAGCTAAATTAACGGCTTCTAAGTAAACCTCGTATGTCGAATTTTGCTTGATTATGTCTTTGGGAATAAAACCGTAATGAAGTTGATTTACCATTTCAGTATTCGTCGAGAATCCATCCAGTGTAACAAATGTAAAACTATTGCTGCCTTTTTTTCTATAATATAATTTGACCACAGAACGTTGATTGGTAAAGACTGAGGCTAATATCGTTAATTTTGAGCCATAGAAGGCACTGTTTAAAAATACTATCCGAATTTTTGGAGGTGATCTTTCAATATAATAATTTACTCTCTCTTCCGAATTTTTTCCATTTGATTGATTAACCGTCATTCTCAAAGTATAAACGGTATCTTTAAAGTTTGAAATATCAAGATTATAAATTTCTTTATTAAAGAATTGATAAGGATAATTATTGACAAGTGTTACCCACTGAACGGGATTTAACCCGGTACCCATATATAAAGAATAATTTTGAAAATATGCAGAAAGTATTGTAGCATGAATTGATAGCGAATTTTTAGAGGTCGTAAAGTCTTCCTCAGGTGAATTGAATTTAACAATCGAAGGCGCTATTACACTTACAGCACGAAAAAGATTCAATCTTCCCGCACCGCTTTTTAAATTCCAACCAGGCACATTTATATCATCGGCAGTTGATTTCAAAATCTGTTTCACTTCTTCATTTGTAAAATTCCCTAACGATAAAATCAAACCTGCGGCAGCCGATACAAAAGGAGCAGATGCAGAAGTACCGCTCACCTCCGTATAACCGCCGTCTTTAGATGTTGTTAATATAGAAGTACCCGGTGCAACTAGATCAAGGGTAGAGCCGTAATTTGAGCTAGAGGCTACATAATCGTATCGTGTTGAATTTCCGACACAAATCACTTCAGAATAGCCTGACGGATAATGGGGTTCATCGGAACCGGAATTTCCTGAACTTGCAACCGGAACAATATTTTTGCTGTATGCATATCTGATTACATCTCTGAGAACATAAGAAAATTGATTATCGCCAAAACTCATATTAATGACCTTAACACCCATTTTAACTGCGTATAAAACGGCACTTGCCACATCATCTTCTTCACCGTATCCGTTAGGATCGAAAGCCCGGATATTTAATATTTTTATTTTTGGAGCAACACCTGCGATACCAATCATATTATTTGTTTCTGCTCCGATAATACCGGCAATATAAGTTCCATGTCCGTTTTCGTCCATAGGGTTATTGTCCCAATTTAGATAATCTCCGCTTAACGAATCGAATGGAAAACCTTTTCGATCGGTAAAATCCCATCCCATATAATCATCGATAAAGCCATTACCGTCATCATCAATTCCGTTATCTCTTTTGTCATGTCCGTTCGCATCTATTCCGGTTTCGCCTTTATTTATGTAAATTTTATTTTTTAGATCAGGGTGAAGATAATCTACTCCGGTATCGATTAAACCAATCAGAACCGTATCGGTTCCTTGTGTAATATTCCAAGCTTCGGCAGCCTCAATTTTTTTTAGTGCCCATTGCTGCTTAAATAAACTATCGTTTGGAGTATATTCTATTTTATAGATATGTGATTTTTGAATGTATTCTATCGAAGGATCGGATTTTGCTTGATTAATAAAATAATTTGCAGCAGCCTTAGATGAAAATGATACTTTTATAATCCGGGAAAGATTTGAATCGGAATTTCCGAGATTATGCGCAAAATGTTCGACTGAAAATTGAGCTTTATAAAGTATAGGAGCTGATTGTGTGCCTAATAATCGTTTGGAGGTAATCTTTTCATTTATTTCAGATTTACTGATATTATTCTTATATTTTATAAAATAAGTAGTTTGTGAATAAGTTGTTATACCGGTAAAAAGAAATAAGAAAGCCAGAAAAACCTTAAAGCTCATATATTTCCTTTCTAAACTTCAAATCAACTTTAGTAGGATAATCACCTGAAAAACAAGCAGTGCAAAAATTATTTGAATCAGCTTCCGAGACTGCCTTCAGCATTTCATCAATTGTCAGATATTCCAAACTGTCCACTCCTAAAAACTCTCCAACAGCTTTTATATTACCTTGATATTTATTTGCAATCAACTCTTCCCTACTGGGAAAATCCATACCGTAATAACATGCATACATAATTGGTGATGATGAAATTCTGATATAGATTGCTTTAGGATTGGCTTCTTTGATTAAATGTACCAATTGACGTGAAGTTGTACCTCTAACTATCGAATCATCGACAATTACAATTGTTTTCCCTTCAAGGACACCTTTCACTATATTAAATTTTATTCGCACACCAATATTTCTTTTTTCCTGTCCCGGTTGAATAAAAGTTCGACCTATATAATGACTCCTGATTAATCCTATTTCCAATCTTGATGCTATTCCCTGTTTTTCCAACTCCCGTTGATAGCCTAATGCTGTAGTATTTGAACTATCCGGTACACTGATAACAATAACTTTCTCTCCATCTTTATCGTAGACAGGATATTTTCTGGCTAATATTTTTCCCAAACGACGTCTCATTTTATCTACATTATGCCCAAAGATAAAACTATCGGGTCTTGAAAAATAAATATATTCAAAGATGCAATGTCTCTTAGGTGTAACAATATCGTTTATTCGAATTGATTTAATTTGTAGTTCATTTTTTACTTCGTCGTCAATTACTATAATTTCACCGGGTTCTACTTCTCTAACAAATTTAGCTGCAATAATGTCAAAGGCACAGGTTTCGGAAGCAACCACAAATGAGCCGTTAACTTTGCCGATTGATAAAGGTCTGAAACCATAGGGATCCCTGGCGGCTATCAGTTTATCGTCCGTAAGTATTGTTAATGAATATGCACCCTCAAGTTTACTTAATGCTTCTCTAATTTGCTCAATTTGATCATTTAATTTACTTCTTGCTATTAGATGCAAAATAACCTCAGTATCGCTGCCGGTTTGAAAAATAGCTCCTTCATTTATCAATTCGGTACGTAATTCAGTTGCATTAGTAAGATTTCCATTATGAGCAACAGCCAGATTTCCTAGTCTATAGTGAACAACAAAGGGTTG
The DNA here is from genome assembly GCA_913053915.1 of uncultured Ignavibacteriales bacterium. The sequence goes on from CAJXGP010000050.1 coordinate 3,796, forward strand.
AATATTATTTGTTGAATCGGAAGAACCGGTAGTTGAATATCGATTATGCCCTATTGCCGCTTTCCCAATTAATATATTTTCAAATATTTTTGTATCGGGAAAGACCTCCGAAACTAGCCCTTCACCTTTATGAATATTAAAAATAGGTTTTCCGTTTTTATTAAAGTCTTGTGTAACGATTCCGCTGGCTTCTTGTCCTCTATGTTGTAAAGCATGTAAGCCATAATATGTTTGAACTGCAGCATTATTAGAATCGAATATTCCAAATACTCCGCAATGACATTTAGGTTTATCAGATATTATTTCCATCGAATCTATTATTATTAATTATTAAAAATGAAAGTAAATTTACATATTATTTAATAAAATAATACGAACAAAAGATTTGGATAAAATCCGGGAACAATATTTTTAAGCTTATCGCTAAGTAGATAGGGAATAACTTCTTATAAGGAAATTAAGACTACAATTAATCAAGAATACAATATTCAATAAATAGTGAACAAGCTAAATCAGTCTCAATTTATTATTCCTTTATCGGCAATATCTTTTCTGTAATATATATTTTCGAAATAAATCTTTTGAACAGCCTGATATGCTTTTTTCTTTGCAAGTTTTAAATTATTTGAATCAATTACGGAAGTAACGCCGAGCACCCTACCGCCATTTGTAACAATCTTATCATTATCTTCTTTAGTCCCGGCATGATAAATTATATTTTCATTATCATTTTCAAAAGTTTCCAATCCCTTTATTTCGTATCCTATTTTAAATGAACCGGGGTAACCACCGGATGCGCAAACTACACACACAGATGAACCGCCATTATATTCAACGGAAGACTTATCAATTTTGCCGGAAGCAGCCGAATATAAAAGTTGTAAAAAATCACCTTTCAATAAAGGAAGTACCGCTTGAGTTTCCGGATCACCAAATCGACAATTAAATTCAACAACTTTAGGTCCTTCATCCGTTATCATCAAGCCTGCATATAAACATCCGATAAATCTTCTACCATCTTTCAAAAGAGCCTGAAGCGTGGGAGAAATAATTTTTTCTTCAATTTCGTCCAATAATTCATCCGTTATCAAAGAAGCGGGTGAATACGCACCCATACCACCTGTATTTTTACCCTTATCGTTTTCTTCTATCCTTTTATGATCTTGAGAAGCAGGAAGACAAATGAAATCTATTCCATCGGTAATTGCAAAAATGGAAACCTCTTCACCCTTCATAAATTCTTCGATAATAAGTTTGTCACCGGCGGAACCGAAAATTTTGTTCACAAAAATATTATCGACAGCTTCTTTTGCCTCTTCAATCGAATTACAAATCAATACACCTTTACCGGATGCCAGACCATCCGCTTTTACTATACAGGGATAATTCATAGACCGGAGATAATCCAATGCCTTTTCATATTCTGCAAAAGTAAAACTTTTAAATTGTGCAGTTGGAATTCCGTGTGAAATCATCAAATTTTTAGCAAATAATTTATGTGCTTCGATTTCGGCGGCTTTTGAATCCGGCGCAAAAACTTTGATTTTATTTTTGCGAAGATGATCGGCTAACCCTTGCACTATTGGAATTTCCGGTCCAATGACTACTAAGTCTATCTTATTCCGGACACAAAAATTATTAACGGCATTTAAATCACTTATTTTCAACCGGACGTTTTTTCCCAACATGCTTGTACCGGGATTTCCGGGAGCTATAAATAAATTATTCAAAAATCTACTTTGTTTGATTTTATAAGCTAAAGCATGTTCCCTTCCACCTGAACCTATTACTAATACATTCATTAATTTTCTTCCTGAATTAAAAACTGAAATTGTTTTGTTAATTGTTCCGTTAAAAAATCACGCCTGTGTTTTTGAATAAATTCTTCGTCAGGCTGAGGTAATTTATTATTTAGATAAAGGTTATATATTTTGATCAACATATCCTTAATACCTTGTACGTCATCGGGCTTGGTAATAAAGGAAGCTTTATACTCTTGTGTAGCGTTTTTTAATGCTCCATCGGGAAGGGATGCCAAGATTGGCTTTCGTGTACCAAAATATTCGTAAAGTTTACTGCTTGAAATTGTATTTGCATTTCTACCGTTACCGACCATCATCCATAATACGTCACTCGACATAATTTTGGCTAGCGCTTTCCTGTGCTCCAGATATCCGTATTCTTTTATAAATTCTTCCAAATGAAGTTTGAAAATTAATTTTTTATTCTCATTTCTCAAAAAACCGATAAAATGTAATTCGATATTGGCTGCAATATCCGGTCTTGAAGCAGATAATTGTTTAAATGCATAAAAAAAGTATTTTGGTGTAATGAATTCATAAAATATTCCTGAATAAGTTAAAATCATCTTATGATTCACTTTCTTCTCAATTTTTAAATTTTCAAAATCTTCAGGATCAAATCCATGAGGAATAATAAACAGATCATCAAAACTAAGGAACTTATAATAGCTAATTATTTTTTCTTTCATTTGCCGGTTTGTAACAATCACTTTATCGACGGCTTTTAGAGCAGTATATTCCTGTTTTTTGTGCAAATAAGAATGGAACGGTGTAGGATAAAAACCGAATTGATTTCCGTACCATAAATCCCGATAATCAATTATAAGCGGGATATTAAAATCTTTTTTAATTTTAACTGCTGTGTTAACGGCAGAGAATGGCGGGGCTGTTACAAATATTAAATCAAATTTTTCTTTTGCAATCAAGTCTTTTGCTGCATAATAAGCTTGTTTAGCCCACCCTTTTTTGTTATCGGGAATATAAAAAATATTACTAATTCTGCTGAGGGTTTTTCTGATGAATTCGGGAGGTATTTTAACCGTACCTTTATCAGCCATTCTAGAGCTAATACCTTTCCAATTAACCCTAACGATATTTATATCATATTTTTCCATTTCATTTAACAAACTGGAATCATGAGCATAATAGGCCGTCGGTTGTGTAGTTAAAACAGTAGGTTGCCAATTATAGTTTTTCATATATTTCACGAACTTTAAAGTTCGCTGAACTCCACTTAATCCCATCGGCGGAAAATAATACGCAATTACAAGAACTTTATACATAATAAAAAATTACCACAAATTGAAAAAAAAGCTTTAATAATCATTGAGTCCACTTAAAAACAAAATCCATTTCATTGATTCTTACCTTTTCAAAGTGAACTCATCATTAGTAAAAAACAATTCGTTATAAGCGCTCAAATATGATAATTCGGCGCTTCTTTAGTAATAATCACATCATGCGGATGACTTTCTCTTAACCCGGCTGCAGTAATTTTGATAAACTTAACCTTGGTTTTTAACTCGTTAATGTTTTTTACACCGCAATAACCCATAGAGGCTCTAAGCCCTCCTATTAATTGATAAATAGTATCCGATAAAGGACCCTTGAATGGTACCCGTCCCTCCACTCCTTCAGGCACTAGCTTAGTAACATCATCTTCGGTATCTTGAAAATACCGGTCTTTGCTCCCTTTTTTCATAGCGGAAAGTGAGCCCATACCACGATATAATTTAAAACTTCTTCCTTCAAATAAAATTTTCTCACCCGGACTTTCCTCAACACCGGCGAAGAGACCTCCTATCATAACAGTATCTGCACCTGCAGAAATAGCTTTTGGTATATCACCTGTCTGTTTAATACCGCCATCGGCAATGATCGGAATACCTTTATTTTTTGCGGCTCTATATACTTCTGAAATGGCGGTAATTTGAGGTACACCAACCCCTGCAATTACCCGGGTTGTACAAATTGATCCGGGACCGATTCCTACTTTTATGGCATCTACCTTGCAATCCAATAGGTCAAGTGAGGCTTCATAAGTACCGATATTCCCGGCAATTAATTGCTGATATTTAAACTTCTTTCTGGCATCTTTTATTGTTTTGAGTACACTCATCGAATGACCATGTGCAGTATCGATTACAATTACATCTGCTCCGGCATTGTATAAGACTTCCATTCTATCCAAAATATCGAAAGTGATACCCACTGCTGCTCCCACTCGCAATCTACCTTGTTCATCTTTACATGCATTTGGATATTTTTTCTTTTTTTGAATATCTTTAAAAGTTATTAATCCTTTTAAAATTCCTTTTTTATTCACAACAGGTAGTTTTTCGATTTTATATTTTTGTAGAATTTTTTCATCCAGTCGGGTGGGGAGCAATTATTGGTATAATAGCCCTCACTACTGGCGTAAATTTTATTATCCTCTAAATTTGGCCATTTATTTTCATCATGAATGCTGTGTATATTGTTAATTGCGGCTTCAACATATCGTTTTTCAATGATGGTGTTCCTAAATCTTCCTCGCATAAAACTTCCATTCCAACCATTTTGTTTGTTGATTCGTCGAGATAAAACGCCATTGATATATTTCATAACAATGCTCAGATCTCCATCTAGTGATTGAATGATTAGATGGTATTCAGACGGAAGTATGTTCCATGCAATCATATTAACAGGGAAACGTTTTGAAGCTTCTTCCAATAAATTTAGTATCAACTGACATTGTTCTATCTTGCAAAATACAACTTCGTTGCATCTGGTTTTGACATGAACATGATGCCAGCTATTTGGGATTTTTATTCTTAAAGCTCTGGACATATCCTGATAATGTCATAAACTTCAATTAAACACAAGATCCGACCCCTTTGTTTTATTATTAATTTACGATGGTGAAATAATGTGTTGATTTTTTTTTTGGTTTTAAAGGAAAAAAATAAGGGGAGACAGACAGTTGAATGATTACGTCTGTCTTTCTGATGTGTAACCGAGCAGCTATTGAAGCCTCGCTGCCCCATCTAATCGAATGACACTACCATTGAGCATCTGGTTATCCATTATATTTTCAACCAGATGAGCGTATTCTTCTGCAGTACCAAAACGCGCAGGGAAAGGTACACTCGCACACAGTTGATCGCGGATTTCACTGCTTACATTGTCAAGCATAGGTGTTTCAAACATACCTGGTGCTATAGCCATTACGCGGATCCCCGTTTTTGAAAGCTCTCTTGCCAGTGGTAAAATCATTCCCACAATGGCTGATTTTGTTGCAGAATATGCAACTTGGCCAAATTGTCCTTCAAAGGCTGCAATGGATGCTGTATGAACAATGAGACCTCTCTCGCCTTTTTCATTGACCGGTTGTGTTGAAAAAACTCGAGCGACTGCTCTAGTCAGTAAAAATGATCCAATGAGATTGATATCTACAACTTTTTTGAAAAAATCTAAAGCCATCGGCCCTTTCTTGCTTAATAAT
>CAJXGP010000051.1 GCA_913053915.1 uncultured Ignavibacteriales bacterium
CGCTACTCACAATATGTTTTTCTTAATTAGTGGCTGAAGTTTTTAATTCTTACATAAAAGTGAAAAATAATTATCTTCCCAATATATTGGAAGAATAGGATCATCTTTATATCCGGCGGTTACCGTTAAGTCTATTGAGAAGGCTAATTTTTTCGATGCATTTTTAATCTTTGCAATTATAAATTCCGTTTTATCTTTCTTTTCAAGATTGTATTTAACACTTAATTCTATTTGAGGAAGAGAATTCAATTCGGTCAAGTCTGCATATTGTTTTTCCGGTGTAACGAAATAAGTAGTTTTAGCTGTATCCAGCTCATCCGGTTTAGTTGATAAACTGTAAAAATTTGTACTAATCTCCTTCATTCCTTGATATAGTTTTAAATATATGAAATAGGTTTTACTTAAATTTTTCAAAGAAGGAATAGTTAGTAATTGTTTTGATATATTACTTTGAAGATTAAACTTCCGACGTTTTACATATTTTTTTTGTAAGTTAAAATTTAGCACACTTACATCGGCAATTAAATTATTGTATTTTTTCAAGGTGCTGTTAACGACATAGACGGCATTATTACCGTAATCATATTGAATATGAACCGGTTCATTCGCTTTTTTCGCCCCATAGAAAGCTCCGTTAGGCATCAAATAATAATCATAAAGTTGCCACCACAATTTCGGCCATGCGGCATTATACATCCACTGAATTACACCGGTTGAGATAAATTTGTTTGCACGGAAAGCTTCGAACATTGCCTTCATTGCTTCATAATTAGTATATTGAGCCTTTCTCTCATAATCTTTCAAGTTCAAAGGTTTTCCTAATCGATTTTCAATAGCTCTGTTGTATACAGTTAAATTTTCAAAAATTCCTCTACTGCAATGAAAATACCACTCACTATTTATAGGCCAAAGTGAATCTTTAGGTAACATCTTTTTCAAACTCTCAATTGGCGGTACTTGCGGACCAGGACCCGATTCAGTATTGAATCCAAATGCTCCACCATATTTTTTATCTACATACCAATAATTTGGAGGTACATAATCATACGGTCCTCTCATTTTAACTGCAGTTCTCCCAGTTAATTTACTGACGTGTTCATGTGCTGAAGCAAGAGATAAACTTGAGGGATCATACTCTTTTAATATTCTCAAATATTTCATTTCCAACTTAGGTCTCGGCAATTTATCACTTCCATACACCCATAAAAATATGGAAGGATGATTTCTTAACCATTTAATCTGATCTTTAAATGATTCTGAAACAATTTTTATATCTTCTGGAGATTTTATCCCACCATATTTATCGGTAGGCGCTCCAAACACATTCTTCCATTCCCATTGAGCACTCCAACCCACCATAATCAGAATACCGTTCTCATCGCATAAATTATAAATATCCTGGTTTTCCCCCCAGAACCCCTCCATTCTAATAGTATTCAAATTTAAGTGCCTTGCATACTTTATCTGATATTTAATATTTTGGTAAGTATTGTCCAGCAGCAAATTGTCTGTCCAGCCGCCTCCTCTAATTAGAATTTTCTTTCCGTTTAATTTAAAACCTCTAAATCCTTGAGAAGTAAAAAAATCGGTTACTTCCCTAATTCCGAATTTGATAAAACGCTTATCGGAAATTTGATCATTTATTATGAAAGAAAAGGATAACGAATACAATTCCGGTTTGCCAAAATCATGAGTCCACCATAAACGAGGTTTGTTTATTATTAATTGTGGAAAATCTTCCGGTCGAAAAGTTACTAAGCTTGTTTGTTTTGCTTCAAGGACTACTTTTTTCGAAAATTTAATAGAGCCGATATTTCCTATTAATAAGCCGCTTATCTTCATATTGCTATTGTTTTGTAGCTCGGCCGAAATTGTTAATTTTGCTTTTTTCCATGTAACGGTATCAACTTTGCTTCTCACAAAAGGGTAATTGATGGAAACAGAACCACTGAACTTCAAGATAACACTTCTCCACAATCCCATACTTCTATCCGGAGGTCGTGGATTCCAATCAACGAATCCAATAGTCGGCTCTCCGTTTACAGGCGGAATAATTTCAACGGCAAGAACATTTTTCTCTCCATATTTTACAAATTTACTTACGTTTATTTCAAATCGTCTGAAAGAACCTTCGGTAGTATCGGAATCTGCAACTTTAGTTCCGTTGAACCAAATATTAGCCCGATAATTTATCCCATTAAATTCCAATTTAACAGTATTAAAGTTTTTTGCTTTTCGTACAATAAATTCCGTTCTGTACCACCATGGAACTATAAATCGATCTGTAGGTATCTTTGTCAAATTTTCCGCATAATAAATATTACTGTAAACTTTATCTTTTACCAATGCTCCTAAAATAGTTGAAGGAACTTCTGCCGGAAACCAGTCTTCAGCATTGTAATTTATCGAAGATATTTTTTGACCTGTTACTTTAACCTTTTTCGAAGATTGAATGAACCACCCTTCTTTCAGTCTAATACGAAATGAATTTTTGCTTTGAGGAAATGATTCACATACTATTAGTATGGAAAGTAAAATAATTGTAAAAAATTTTTGTAACATTCTATTACTTCTTTCTTGTTATTGTGAATCTTGAAAAGAATTTTATATGAATTAAAACAAATCAAAAATAAATTTAATGAAAAAATAAACTTAAACCTTATTTTTAATCCGAATAAACAAGGCAATGATTCTGAAACTCTCAATTAAAAAATTTATAGTGATACCCATTTAGTTCACTAATACTTGTTAATAAGCCAATTAAATTTTATTTTTTGTAGAAATAAAAAAAAGGAGCTAATAGTATTTAGTTGGCTGAACATTTTGGAATACAACAGAAAACCGCTTGATTGTTTTATCTTAAGGTTCAAATAACGATGAGAAGTAGTGAGCACTATCCATTAGAAGTTTGCCACCGGTCAAACATCTTTTACCACGCTGTATTGTTATTGCAAATTTGTATAAGACGGTTGTAGAATATAGACGATATTTTATTAACAACTAAATCTTCGTTTTTTTTGAAAGATTTTAGAGTAAAATATAATTAAGCAATTATATATTTTTAATTATTAGTTTATAACTAATCAGTGCCCTTTGTATTAGTGATGAGAAAATTGAATAATTGATCTAATTTTTAATTAGCCTAATAAATGACCAATACAACAGATAACAAAAAGTGGAATTTATTTGTTAACATTGCATTTGCTGTCAACATTTTCTGGCTATTCCGTTGGATCTTCTCGATTTTGTTTCGTGCGGCTGATACCGGTCGGTGGATGGTCTGCTATAAACCGCCGAAGAGTATCCTAACCTGAAGCAAATTTTGTCTAATCCAGGTAAGAGCTTTAATATGTCGCATATATAGATAAGAAATTTCAAGAATTGACTAAGAGGAGTACATTCCTATTGCGATAGGAAATATTTACAAGAATATATAAGTGAATACTTTTTTAGAGCAAATTTAAAGATGTTTCATTAACTATATTAATTTCCGATAGGTATAAAAATGAAAACTTTACTATTTTTAATAATATTTTACAGCTTGAATAGTTTTGCGGTAGCACAAAATTCCATTATACAAATCGCTAAAGCTGAAAAAAATGCTTTCAAAAATTTTGAAAAAATTGAGCAAATTCAATACCCGGGTGATCGAAAAATAGATGTTATATATTATAAATTGAATTTAAAATTAGAATATCCGCCGACTAAATATTTAGTCGGTGCAGTAACTATCGGAGCAAAGAGCAATTATCCTTCTTTAACTTCGTTTTTTCTTGACTTGCAGGATGCCTTAAACGTAGATTCGGTAAAGATGGGAAACAAAAAGTTATCATTTACCCATAGCAATGCAAAATTACAAATAACTTTAGATTCTGCTTACGGTTTAGGTAAAAGATTTTTCGTAACGGTATATTATGAAGGCATTCCCGGCAGCAGCGGATTCGGAAGTTTTGAGTTCTCAACTCATAAAGGTCAACCGGTAATTTGGAGCCTTAGCGAACCTTACGGAGCCAGCGACTGGTTCCAGAACAAAGATACTCCTTCAGATAAAGCGGACTCTTCCAAAGTCTGGGTAACATGTGACAGCAATTTGATTGCCGTTTCTAATGGACTGCTGCAAAAAGTTATCAATAATCATAACGGTACCTTTACATACAAATGGAAAAATAGCTATCCTATAGCACAGTATCTTATTTCAATCGCTGTTTCAAATTATAAAAAGTATGTTACATATTATCATTATGCGGTAAATGATTCCATGCCTATAGAAAATTATATCTATCCGGAATCTTTTAATGCCGTTAAAAGTTATCTGAATCTTACTGCAGAGATGATTAGCATATTCTCTAAAAAATTCGGGCAATATCCGTTTATTAAAGAAAAATACGGACAAGTCCAGTTTGGTTGGAGCGGTGGAATGGAAAATCAAACTATAACTTCATTAGGGGCTTTTGGAGCGGATATTCAATCTCATGAGCTTGCTCATCAATGGTTTGGAGATAAAGTAACATGTGCCGATTGGAATGACATTTGGCTCAATGAAGGCTTTGCAACTTACTCCCAAGCAATTTATCATGAAGTAAAAAACGGGGAAAGTACTTATAAATCGTTTATGCAAAACTTAATGAAAACAGCCTTCACCGCAAAAGGTTCAATCTATGTTAACAATATTTCATCTGTGAATAATATCTTTAACTATGCGCGCAGTTATGCAAAAGGCGCTGTTGTTTTGTATATGTTGAGAGGTATTGTCGGTGATTCCACATTTTTTAGAATATTAAGGAGTTATCTTGATGATCCTCGATTTGCTTATGGTGTGGCAACTACAAGTGATTTTGAATCCGTAGCTGAAAAAATTTATGGGAAAAAATTAGATTATTTTTTTAATGAATGGATATTCGGTCAAAATTATCCATCATATTCCGTACATTGGAATTATTCGGTTTTCGGCAATGATATTTATAACGTAAAATTAAATATCAATCAAACGACTAATATTATTCCGCGCTTTTTTACTATGCCGATACAATTGAAATTTCATACTGCAATCGGAGATACATTGATAACCGTCTTTAATAATCAGCAGAACCAGGTATTTAACATTGCAATAAAAGGGAAACCGAAGTATTTTGATTTTGATCCGAATGATTTGATATTAAAGAAAATAGCCGTTATCGATTATAAAGACTTAACAAAGCCACTTTCTTTTGCTTTGGAACAAAATTATCCGAATCCGTTTAATCCTGTAACAAACATTGCTTACGATATTCCGGTAACTCCACAAGGATTTGTACATGTAAAGCTAATAATTTATGATGTACTTGGAAATGAAGTGGAAATACTAGTGGATAAAGTGCAACCTGCCAATCATTATAGTGTAAAGTTTTATGAAAAAAACCTACCTAGCGGAATTTACATATATACATTAAAGGCAGGTAATTATTTTACAGCTAGGAAAATGGTATTATTAAAATGATTCCGGAGTTAATGCAACCGTAAGGTGAAATTCAGGGAAACAAAAAACGGAGGCAGCAAAATCAATAGAGTTTCAGCTCTTTCTAATTGCCATTGCAAAGAATAAACAACAGGGGCATTTGGAATTTATGAGTCTTCCCTACAAAAGTATTCCTTTAGCATTAAAAATTATTGAAACGACTATTACATTAAAGTTTCTTGTTAAAAACCTACTACTCTATTTCTGAATTTGCTTTTGATTAGACAATAGTTGTAAAGCCTTCTGTAATTTCTCAAGTTCTTTAGCTGCCTCAGAAAAATGTTTATTGCCAAAAAGCTTCAGATAATTATTAAAAGCATCATTAGCCGCTTGAATTTGATTTTGTACAGATAAATTTGCCATTGTGGAAACCGGTTTTTGAAAAGCCACTTGAGTTTGGGAAAATTTTTGTAATCCACCGTTTTGCTTAAAAAGTTTAGCTAGTGCCCCATCGAAAGTTTTTGCATAGCTCATATCATTGCCATGCATTACAACAATGAGTTGAAGCTCCGGATAAGCGGCTGTTTCTGCCTGCAAATAAATTGGTTCGACATAAAATATTGTCTTGTTCACCGGAATAGCAAGCATATTACCCCGGATTACATTGGAACCTCTTTGATCCCACAAAGTTAATTGACCCGATAGATAACTATTCTGATCAATTTTTGTTTCAACTTGCTGCGGTCCAAGAACCATTTTGTCTTTTGGGAATTGATAAGCGAGAAGCCTCCCGTAATCCTTACCGTCACTCATACCTGCAATCCAGCCGATCATAACCTGTCTGTTCTTAGGTGTAAAAGGTAAGATAAGAACATATTCCGGCTTACTAGAACCCGGTAACTGCCACATTATATAGTATGGTTCGACGGGTTGAATATGACTGTAATATTTCTCGGTAGCTCTAACCCAAAGATCTTCTTGATTATAGAATACCGTTGGATCTGTCATATGATATTTTTCATACATCAGTCCTTGAACCAGGAGCATATCAATAGGATAACGAATATGTTTCAAAAGGCCTTCCGGCATTAAGCTTCTATTTTTAAACAATTTGGGGAAAATTCTTTCCCAAACTCTTATTATTGGGCTATGTTCATCAAATACATAAAAATTAACTTTTCCGTTAAATGCATTAACAACAACTTTAACGGAATTACGTATATAATTAACCCCGTTTAAACTTTGCTCAACTTCAGAAACCAATTTTCTTTTATTATTGCCTTCATTAAAATCTATAGTTTCCAAAGAAGAAAACGGTTCACTGTATGGATAATAATCAGAAGTTGTGTAAGCGTCGATAATCCAGTATAATTTACCATGAGATAACACTATGTAAGGGTTATTATCAAAATGTAAGAAAGGGGCTAGTTGCTCTACTCTTTCAAGAATTTGGCGATGAAACATGATCCTACTTGAGTCGGTCGGATAACCTGAAAATAAAAATTTAGTTCCGCCAAATTGCCATCCATATAGAAATTTTCTCCAAAAACTACTAATTCGTACTCCGCCTTTACCGGAATATCTTGTATAAACATTGTCTTTACCGTTTGGATAATCAAACTCTTTTTCTTTGGTGTTAACCACCACATAAGAGTCGGTTAATTCTCCGTAATAGATTTGCGGTTGCTTAACTACTAGGCTGGGAAATTGACTTACAGGCGGAATATTTTTAATTAACATATGAGGAAGACCCTGCGAAGTGAACTCATTAACCATTGACATAGTTATGCCGAAACCGTGGGTATATTGAAGCCTTTCATTGACAAATGTTTTACTTTGAGCAGGCAAATTATTTATATTCATTTCTCTTCCTGAAACCATTACCTGGCGGTATTTACCGCCGAATGTATATCTTTCGACATCTACACCGGAAAATTGATAATACAACCGTATCTCTTGGAATTGCCTATAAACCGCATCTAAAGCTCTCCAATCCCACAATCGTATATTCGAAAATATCATTGGATTCGACTTTACGGTTTGTTCTGTAAATTTACCTGAATCGGGAAACTCACGTTCTTCTACCTTATTTAAGCCAAAACCGTGACGTGTGAATTCTATGTTGTTCAAAATATACGGTCGCTCGAAAGTGATTTCATTCGGAAGAACCAATAATGATTCAAACAACCAAGGCACTACCGTTAAACCTATAAACCAAAACGAGAGTATAAAAACTGCAATACTGCTTAAAATATAAATGTGTGAATTCCTAAAAGGTAGTTTTATCTTTTTTAATATTTTAAAATATTTATCTCTAACTATAGGTATTAACAATATAAGCGCGCATATTATCATTAATACAATTACTATATCAAGTGCCGGAAGAAGAACATTTACATCGGTCCATCCCGGACCGTTAACAACCCCTTTTGAGGAATACATTATGTGAAAGCGGGCTAAATATTTACCGAATGCAAGAACAAATATAAAAACGGCTGAATTAATATATAAACCTTTATAAGTTTTGGCTGTACTTACATCGGTATCGAGAGGAAGTTTTAGAAATAATCCTTCCGGATTTATGTTAAGGAAAGCAGCGGAAAACGTTGCAAAAAGTGCTATCAAAACCAACCAAAATATAATTCCATATAAATTATCTAAAAAAGGAAGTGTAAATAGATAAAAGCCTGTATTCTTCCCAAAGATAGGATCGACAAGGCTTGTAGAAATACGATCTAAAAACTTTAATATTATTCCCCAATTAGCATATCCCCATCCTGCACCTGCAATAGTACCGATTATTATTGATGTAATGCGTACAAATCTTCTATTCTTCGGTATGAAATATGTTAAAAAATAAACAATTAGCCAGCCGAATATTCCGCCCAAAAGAGCCAGAACGAAGTTTGATACTATTACCGTCCAAAATCTATTTCCATAACCCAATGTTTCAAACCAAAGAGCCTGACCCCAAAAATCCATAAACCAGAAGAAAAAAACAGTTGATATTCCGAGTATTAACCCGCCTATTACTTTCCCCGGTTTCTGTCCCTTTATTCCCGGGAAAACTAAAATAGCTGCCAGACCCAATAAAATCAGTAATAATACCGTATACATGTAAATTCCTCTTGAGCTAATATTAAAAAATCGTTGATAATAACTTTAAATTGAATATCTCCTTTTAAAGGTAACAAATCTTAAGATATTATACTACTATTAAATTTTACTCTTTACGGAGAAATATATAAAAAGATCATCCCCAAGTTTTCAAAGTTTGATCTTTTGCAAAAACAAAAGATTTTCCGAAGAAAAATACCTTTTTATAGAAGACTCAATTAATTAATCTTTTCAGTAAAAAGTAATATAAGGAATTATGTCGGAAATCAATTACGTATATTTGATAAATTAAATAAAATCGAGGAAAAATATAAAAACTGAAAATTATGATGGATAACGTTGTATTGATCGATCGACTTGTAATTTATATTCAATCAATTATATTTCCCGGTTATAAATATCTTTAATTGAATATTCGATGAATAAAAATGTAATGT
>CAJXGP010000052.1 GCA_913053915.1 uncultured Ignavibacteriales bacterium
TATGAAAAATGGATAGATAAATTAAAAAAGAAAATTTATTGGAAAATAATGTTATAATCGAATTTGATCATTGATTTTATTATAAAAAGCCTGCATAAAAAATTGTTATTCTCAAGAATATGGGAATCTATTTTAAATTTGAAGTTTTGTGATTCTTGTTCCCTCTTAGTATGAGGCGGTTTCAAAGGAATAACCTTTTCAAAGTAAACTCATAATTGGTTTAATTAAAATATATACTTAAATAATCTCGAGGAAATAATATTGAGCAGCAACGAAATAAAAAAGAACGACGTTCAACTAGTAGAAGAATTAAATTTTAAAATAAATCAAATAAAAAAAGAAATTAGTAACGTTATAATCGGTCAAGAAATTATTGTCGATCAATTATTAAATTCATTACTTTCCAGAGGGCATTGTTTATTAGTAGGTGTTCCGGGACTTGCAAAAACGCTTCTGATAAAAACCCTAGCAGAGGTGATGGACTTGAAGTTTAACCGTATTCAATTTACACCCGATTTAATGCCTAGCGATATAACCGGTACTGAATTAATCGAAGAAGACCCAATAACAAAAAAACGAAATTTCAGATTTATACCGGGTCCGGTTTTTGTAAATGTATTACTTGCCGATGAAATTAACAGAACTCCGCCGAAAACTCAAGCTGCTCTTTTGGAAGCTATGCAGGAACATAAAGTAACTACTGCCGGAGTTACTTACACCCTCGAGGAGCCGTTCTTTGTTTTAGCAACTCAAAATCCAATAGAACAGGAAGGAACTTATCCGCTACCGGAAGCACAATTGGATAGATTTATGTTTAATTTATGGCTCGATTATCCTTCTTTTAATGAGGAAATTAAAATCGTTCAAACTACTACCGGCGGATATGTTCCGAAATTAAATAAACTTGTTACCGCAGAAGAGATAATACGATTTCAGGATTTGGTTAGAAAAGTACCGGTAGCGGAAAACGTGATAGAATTTGCCGTTAAAATAACGCATAAAACCCGTCCTTCCAATGATAACGCACCGCAATTCATAAAAAACTGGTTGAGTTGGGGAGCTGGTCCGCGTGCTTCTCAATATTTAATACTTGCTGCAAAAGCTCGCGCCATTATAAATGGAAGATATACTCCGAATATTGATGATGTTAAAGCCTCAATGATGCCGGTGCTTCGTCACAGAATAATTACTAATTTTAATGCTGAAGCCGATGGTATTACTTCGGTAGAGGTTATTAAAAATTTGATGAAGGAATTGGATTAAAATATTTTATATTGCGTCTTGTTACAGACGGGCAATTTTATAATTCTTTAATGCGTAGTAAATTTCTTTAGAAAGAGTTTTAATTACAGTTGCAAGCGGAACGGCAATCAGCATTCCTATAACACCCATTAATTGACCGCCGGCCAGTATTAGCAGTATTATTACAATTGGATGCATATCAACACTTTTTGCAAAAACATAAGGCTGAACTACTCCATTATCAACCGCATAAACGGCTATTATCATAATAATAATGAAAGGAACTTGCGAAAAATTACCATATTGAATAACCGATATTATAATTGCAGGGATCATTCCGATTACCGGTCCTAAATAAGGTACAAGATGACCTACTCCTGATATTAATCCAAGCGGTAAAGAATTCTTAACGCCTAAAAAATAATATCCAAAACCAGTGGCAACGCCGACAAATGTAGCATCAAAAACCCACCCTCTAACAAACCTGCCCAATTGAATTGCCACCTTTTTTAAAATCCAATAAGACATCTCAAAATATTTATTGGGGATAATATGTAAAATACCATGAAGAAGAGAATGGCTGTCTTTTAAAAGGAAAAAAGTAATAAACGGAACAATTACCACAAGGGCAACAACCGACACAATACCGGTTAATACAGATGCTATCTTATCAAAAGAATTAACAAATCCGGTAGAAATAAAGCGTTCGATTCTGTTCGATAAGTCGCCGGGATTAAAAAACGGAAGATATTTATGAATTTTATCTTCGATTGAAATCAGCTCGTTGTGTAGTGAATATACATTTAATGTATTTATGAGCTGATTCATTTGTAATATAAATTCAGGAATAAATATTGAAAGTGCCAGGTAACATAAAAATACAACTACAACAAAGGTTATCAGTGTTGATGTTAATCTGTTGAAACCTTCTCTCTCCAGCATAGTAACGAATGGATTGAAAATAAATGCCAATATGGAAATCGTAAGTATTGTCAATAAATCGAATAATTGATAGAGGAAGTAGAAAATGATAACGGCGCCGGCTATCGCAAATATTATTTTTAATATTTTTTTTATCCAAGCATCGTTCATAGGATTTTGAAAGAAGTTATTAAATATCAGTTATTAAATTTCTTGATAGAAGGCTCAACAATGATTTAATCTGAATTCACTGCTTCTACTCTTTTGATCTCCGAAACAAAGCTCTTTTTACACCTGCCTGCAAAAAGGTTTCAGAGAATTCAGAGCCTTAATTACTTTATCTTTTAAATTAGAGTTCATAAGAACTATCGAGCTTATTCAACGAAAGAAAATTAATTTTGATTATTACAATGTATTAGAAAAACTTAATACTGCTAATATCAATCAAAATGTATCAGTATTATTCTTTATCATCGAGCAGAATTTCTACTTTAGAGGAATTCCGATTCAAATTACGGATATTTACTTGTTCAGTCAATTTTCTTGAAATGCTCATTATGGTTTTAGCTTGTTCCGCATTCGGGATATCATAAATAATTGGTTTACCGGTATCTCCTCCAATTCTGATTTGCGGATCAATAGGGATGCCGCCTAGAAAAGGTACGTCTAATTCTTTAGATAAATTACTTCCTCCTCCGGTGCCGAAGATATCGTACTTTTTACCGGTATCGGGAGCAATAAAATAACTCATATTTTCTACAATTCCCAACACGGGGACATTGACGCGGGTAAACATTTTTAAAGCTTTTCTAGCATCTATCAGTGAAACTTTCTGTGGTGTAGTTACTATAACTGCACCGGTTAAAGGTATTGTTTGCACAAGGGTTAATTGAATATCGCCGGTTCCGGGCGGCATATCGAAAATCATATAATCTAATTTTCCCCAATCTACATCGGTCATAAATTGTTTGACGGCTCCGCTTGCCAACGGACCACGCCAGAGTATAGGTGCGTTATCATCCACTAGAAACCCGATTGAAATAAGTTTTAAACCGTAATTTTCCAATGGAATTATTTGCATAGTTTCTTTATTCTGATAAACATTCGGTTTATCTTTTATGCCGAGCATTAATGGTATACTCGGTCCATAAATATCGGCATCCAACAATCCTACTGAATAACCGTCTTTTGCTAGTGCAACGGCAATATTAACCGCAACGGTACTCTTTCCAACTCCTCCTTTACCGCTTGCAATTGCAATTGTGTTCTTAACCGACGGGAGTATGGAAGTTTTTTTTGAGTCCTGATGAACAGTAACTTTCGATTCAATATTAATATTTACTTCTTTTACTGAAGAAAATTCATTTTTAAGAGCGTTTACAAACTTGTTTTTTAATCCATCATTAACGGTAGACGGTGGTACGGAAAGTGAAATATTGACAGTTAATTTATCGCCGGATAAACTGAAATTTCCAATTGAATTTAAAATAAGCAAATTCTTATTAAAATTTGGGTCGTCTACCTTTTTCAAAGCATTTAAAATGCCGCTTTTTGTTAAATCAGCCATTTGAGTTTCCTAAATAATTTTTAATCATTTTTAAAATTAATAAAATATACTATTAAATAGAACGAATTCCAATAATTATTTATGATGATTCGAGTTTCTGCAAAATAAGACATTTGAACGATTTGTCATTTCGACCGAAGGAAGAAATCTCTTAATATATGCAATAATCAGAAGATTTCTCACCCAAAAAACGGGTTCGAAATGACAAAACGTTTATTTTGCAGAAGCTCTATTAAATATATTTTCTTCTCTCAAGTTATTCATTGGCTTGCTTATTGTTGCTATTTAAAGTTGTTAAGAAACTAAAGGGCTTAATATTATATAAAATATAAATATTTATTGCGTGAATACTATATTATAGATTATAAATGTATTAATTTAACATATCATGTATAAAAATAAGTCAAAGGGAAAACATACGGAGTAAATTTTTCGTAGTTTTAACGATAAAGAGGAAATATCTATTTGATGAAAATTTTATGTATAAGGTATATTTGAAAAAGGTTATTTCCATATTTTCGAATTGTGAATTTTAAAAAATCCAAGCTTTATCACAAGAAAAATACTTTTTTAAAGGACGCCTGAACAATTATCGAGTGAAAGAATAAGATGCAAAAAAGAGGTTTCAGTAAAATAATATTAATTATTCTTCTAACAGGGTTATTATTTACTCCTTTTATCTTTTCAAAACCGGATAATGCGAAAGAAAAGAAAAACAAAAAAAATATAACCGCAACACAATCATACGGAAAAGTTTCTATAAAAACTTGGGCAGACGGGAAAAAATCTGCATATTCATTTTCTTTTGATGATGGTTTTATGTCGCAGTATACTTATGCAAGACCGATTTTGAATGAATTCGGATTTCACGGTACTTTTTATTTAATAGCCGGTTCATTAACAGATACTACTTTAACGGCAATTTATAGATATGGGTTTTGGTGGCAGTTTAGAGAAATGGCAAAAGAAGGTCATGAAATGGGTGCCCATACAATGACTCATCCGTATTTAACTAAATTACCCGTAGGTAATGAATATACACCACATACTATAACGTATGAACTTTATCAAAGCAAGAAAATAATTCAAGAAAAAATTCCTAATCAGCAAGTTATAACATTGGCATATCCTTACTGTGCCGAAGATTCAACTGTTGAGGAAGTCGCCTCTAAATATTTTGAAGCTGCCAGAGGATGCAGCATTTTTGCTGATGGGCCTGATATTACCGGATTGAATTGGTACAATTTAGCATCGACTGATGTGCCTTTCAGCAAACCCAGAAATCAAACCGACGATTTAAAAGCATTAACTAAATATGAAAATAAAGTACTAACCGAATCGATTAACCTAGGTAAATGGACAATTTTAATGGGGCATGAAATATTCCCATTCTCAAAAATTGATTCTGTAAAAAATACGTACTATCCGATGTCTACCGAATGGTTTACTGCGCTTTGTGAATGGATAAAACAAAAATCGGATAGCGGAAAGTTATGGGTTGAAACTGTAGGCAATGTTACACGTTATATAAAAGAAAGAGAAAGTTTTTATTATAATCCCATTTTACAGGATAATAATAAAATCGAACTTGAACCATTAGATGGATTGAAAATTTCGATTTTTAATTATCCTTTGACTGCGGATATCACCGTCCCAAGTGGATGGGATACTGTTACTGTTGTCCAAGGTGGGAAAAGAACGGTTACTAATTCGTTTATTGAAAATAATGTTACGGTAATCAGGACGAAAATAATCCCCGAAGGCGGCATCGTCACAATTACTCCGGGTGAAGGTTTGGGCTTTACACTAAAAGGCAAAATCACTTATGATAATAGTTCAAACACGCCTATCAAAGATGTTATCGTTGCTTTAACCGGTGGGGGACAAACGAGGAATACGTTATCCGACAGTTCCGGAAATTATCAATTTACAAATTTAATTTCGGGCTCATATAAAATTAGCTTTTCTAAATCAGGAGGGTGGGGAGGTGTAAATAACTTAGATATATTGACAATACAAAAGTATCTTAATAACCGGACAGCTTTGGATTCTTTACAAAAACTTGCTGCAGATGTTAATAATGACGGTATTATTAACAGTTCCGATGATCAAATGATTAAAGATAGATTTCTCGGAAAGATTAGTTTTTATAAAAAACTCAATTGGATATTTCCTGAGGGAATTAACATTACAATCTCGGATTCAAGTGTTACTGAAAACGTTAAAGGAATTGCCGCAGGTGATGTTAATCGCTCCTTTGTGCCCTGACAAAGTAATTGTATTATTTAAAAAGTAGTTGTATTATTTAAAAAGTTAACCATGATAAAATATATGATCTTCAATTTGGTCTTCGGTAAAACTTATACCCAAACCGGACTATCAACAACCGTTTGATGTTTTTCAATTATTTCTTCATCCAACTTTTCGTAAGCTTTATTTGGACAGATGGAGCATTTAACATTAGTATCTTATCAGAGATATTCGTGTATTATTTGGCAGAAAATATTGATTTGTAATTTGTTCAATATTGTATGGATGACTGTATGATTGTATGGTAAATCATACGCACAATGTTCTTCGGACAAACAGTCATACATCAACATACATTCATACTTCAGAATTTACATGTACCGTTTTTATAAATTGTCGCTATATATTCCTTTTGAGTTCCGGCTTGTCCAGGTTAGGTTTATCGCATACATTACTTATCCATTCATTTAAGCAAACCGGAGAATAACCCGATTTGCCTGTTTTACTTATCCATCTCTTTGCGTAAACATCCTTTCTGCCGGCAAATATTGACATAAATAACCTAACCTTTTCCTCAGTAGCACCGGTCATATTAACGCCGGTTAAAGATTTATTTAAATTTTGTTCTCTAAAAGAATTATGAAAAATGGAAGGATCAAAATTAAATTTTTTAAGTTCATTTTTTAAGTTCATTTTCGTCTGAGAGATTTTTGTTTTCGATAAGTAAGAGTTGATATTTTTCAAAAATACCCATGCTTAGAACTACCTACTTGCAAATCCAACTGCATTAGTTTATAAATTATCTTTAATATATCTAATTGTTTCTCTTTCAATAAAAGCAAATACTTTTTCTCTGTCAACTTCAAACCCCTTCAAATATCTGATAGGCATATTATCAACATCGTCAAATGAAAGTAGTGCTTTCAGATAAATCGTCTTTTCAAAATCGGGATGTTTTTGCTCTGCTATCGTAATTAGTTCATTTAGGTCGTAAATTTTCAAAATATAATACAGGTCAACATAATCTTTATACGTTGCCCTAAACAAAGCCAATAACTTCATTACTCCTATTTCTTTAATTGAAGCTAAATCGAAATGCTGAGTTTCAACTAAAGATAAAAAATTATTATAACCTAATTTGAAAAATGAAATTTTTACAACATCATTCAAAAGTATTGTAAGAATATCCACTTCATTTTGGACTATTATTAGAGATTCCTCAAAAAATATTTGTTTTATTTTTTCAATTAAAAATAAATTATCAAACTTTTCAGATGTAAAAAAATTGAAATCAACGGATATACGATGTCCTATTTGTAAGGCTAACGATGTTCCACCGGCGAGATAAAAATCATTTTTAAACTTTGACAGCTTATCGAGTATTTGTGTTCTGCTGTTATCTAAAACATTATAAAATATTTTATTTTTCCCAGAGTTCATCATACTTTGTTAGTTTTTGCCAAAAACATAAATTATTATGCGTAAGAGTCATTGCTCCTTTTGAATTTATATAATCATTTACTTCTTTAGCGGAATAATTTTTTAATATAAATTTTATCCCTTCAAAATCAGCAAAAGTAAGCAATCTAATTAATATGAATTTTTTATGATCTTCAAAATTCAATTCATCAAAATTACAATCCCAAAAATATTTTTTTTGTTTTTCTGATAATTTATTCATCTGATTCTCTTTGAACAAAAATTGGAATAGGATATTTAATTAGGATAATATTAACAAATTAGTAATTGAAAAACAAGGATGGAAATTATTGGAACCTATATTGAATATGCGCCTGATACGGCAATGACGAGAGTCTGTGAGTATATGAAAATAGGAAGCTGGGAAAATGTGAGGTCCGATTTCGCTTGGTAAAGCTGAACTCCGCCTGATAAGAGATGATTTTCTTAAAATTATTCCTATTTATAAACATCCTTTCGATGCCGAATTTTATAAATTTTTATTATACACTGATTCACACAGATAAAGAAATCGACATAAATACACCCATAATAAACTAGTAAAAGGGCATTTCAAGAAATCATAAAACACCCCAAGTAGGCTAAAATCAGATAATCGGTTTATTCAAGAATAGTATTTAGTCATATTATAAAAGGTATCGATTTGACTATAACCATATCATAATGACGATTGTCAAATTGCAAATATCTTTGTCGAAGAATGGTCCCCCGACAACCGGATAAATGACGGCCGGGTGCAAAAGCCTGCATTCATATCTTTTAATTTGGCTGTGGTTTCACAGTTTCAGTATCGGCAAAATATTTTTTCTGAAACCATAACGACACATTTACCAGACTTATTAAAACCGGCACTTCAACCAAGGGTCCTATTACCGCCGCAAATGCCTCACCCGAGTTAATTCCAAATACTGCAATTGCAACTGCAATTGCAAGCTCAAAGTTATTGCTTGCCGCTGTAAACGATAAAGTTGCTGTTTGAGGATAGTTTGCACCAACTTTTTTCCCCATATAAAATGAAATGAAAAACATGATTATAAAATACAATATCAGAGGAATTGCAATTCTAACTACGTCGAGCGGAATAGAAACAATCAATCCGCCTTTAAGGGAAAACATAACAACAATTGTAAACAATAATGCCCAAAGTGTAATCGGGGATATTTTAGGTATAAATTTTCGTTCGTACCAATTACGTCCTTTCCTTTTAACAAGAACAAAACGGGAAAACATTCCGGCAGCAAAAGGAATTCCCAAATATATCAGAACACTTTCGGCAATTTGACCTATTGTAATATTAACTGCAAAAGAATGTAATCCAAACCACTTTGGAACAACGCTCAGGAAAACATAGGCAAATAATGAATAAAACAATACTTGGAATATTGAATTTAACGCAACTAAACCTGCAGCATATTCACTGTCACCTTTAGCCAAATCGTTCCATACCAAAACCATTGCAATACATCTCGCAAGTCCAATCATTATCAAGCCCGCCATATACTCGGGATAATTTCTTAAAAAGA
>CAJXGP010000053.1 GCA_913053915.1 uncultured Ignavibacteriales bacterium
TTGAACAATTAGATATTTATAATAACAGAGAATATATTAATTTCCGATTAATAGCTAACCTTACACAGAACTTTGATTTTGGGCGGTTAGTCATTCTAAGCATGGCAAAAGCTTAGGTTGAATCAATTCTGTGTCTAATCTTCAAGCTATATTTAGGTGTTAAATTATTTCAAAAGATTCAACAATATGAAATTTAGCATAATAATTATACAATATAAGTTATTTAAACCGGATAAAGTGTATATTCTTTTTTACTAATTACTTACCATTCCTATTTTTCTTTATGTTTTTACCTTCGGCTTGCATCGCAGATAAATAATAAGCTAGACTAGCTGTTCCGTCAAGCGTAGGTTCATTAGTTGAATAATCTCCCCAATCATCATGATAAACTAAATATTTTGATTGGAATTCAGAATATTTATCAGGCTTGTATAATTTCAAACCAACTAAACGTTTGAAAATAGTTCCGTAAACAGGTCCGTCGACTAAACCACCATCAATTTGCCGGTGAGTAATTAAAAAAATTGGAGATTGAGGATCTGAAGGATAAACACCGTTTTTAGGCAATCCGATTATGAAACTTGTACCCCACGGATTAACTCCAAATAACCAATCGCGAAGTGCAGCTTCCATTTCGGCAAATGTTGTATCATTTGTAATTTTTCTATAAAGATTAGCCTGGGTAATTGCAGCGGAAACAAGATTATTAGAACACCATATAAATGGGATTCCAATAAGAAACGGATTATTTTTACCTTTATTCTTTATTCTATTTAATCCCTGCCATAGATAGCGGGTGAACTCTTTTGATATATTTTTATCAGACGATTCAGCAAGAAGATAGTGCCCTAAGTTTATAAACGGATACCATTGATAATGCCTAGCAGTATCAGCACCCATCCAAGGTTTAACCGGCTCAATACTTCCCCAATAAACAGCTTCTTTTAAATACTCCGGATCATTCAGGGTTTTATAAAGCTGCACGGCAGCTAATTCCAAATCGTCAACATAGTCACTTTCTTCATAAAAATACGGAGAATTATAACTAGCGGTTTGAGTAACACCTAAATCGGTTTTCGCAAATTCATAAGCTTGTATTGCTTTTATTTTAATTTTTTTTGCAAAATTAGGATAATATTTTTTCAATAATCTTGCACCCAAAGCAAAAGTAGAGGCAAATTTAGCTGCAGTAGAAGAAACACCCGTAGTTCTATTTTTATACTTACCTATCCCTTGTCGTTTTCCGGTAACAAAATAAACCGGTCTTCCCAATCCTTTCCCATATCCGTAATTTACTGAATCGTGATCGGGTAACCTGAATTCAGTATGATCCCTGTCATCAGCAACTTGATTGTACATTATCCCGGAATCAGGATTCATTTTAACCAACCAATTTAACCCCCATTTAGCTTCATCTAGAATATCAGGTATGCCGTTTGCACCGGGGTCTCCGTTTTTATCATATTTATCAGTAAACATACCCGGATTCATCTCATACGCAAACATCAATTGATAATCCGCTGTTGCTGATGTTGTTACATATTTCAGATAATCGGTAGCGTCGGCCCAGCCCCCCTTTACATCAATATATTTCCCTTCGTTTCTTGGATTATCAACTACAAAACCGTCATGAGTGTAATCTGAATCTCTCAAAAAAGGATTATAACCCTCCTGTTGCTCGCGTATATATTTTAATAAAAAATCAGCAGTACCATTATATACATCATTATTAATCCTAAAAGTAGGAGAATTTATATTGGAAAATCTTAAATAATATGTTCCTTTCTTTTTAAAATTGGAAAAATATAATCGAAATGTACTTTTAAAACCATCCCAACTACCATAAGATTTAATTTTAGTTCCTTTCCACAAAACGTTACCGGTTTTTGCATCACGTAACTCAAACGAATTTGGATTTAATTTCTCTTTACTAATTAATACAGCAACTTTAATAGAGTTTTGGAGATATCCCAGTTGGTTGATTCTGATCCAACTCTTCTGAGCAAAAATCAGATTTGGAATAATAAAAAATATTAAAATAAAGGATTTTAATTTCATGCTTGCTTCCGGTTTATTTTTAATAATAAACACATTGAACAATTAGATATTTATAATAACAGAGAATATATTAATTTCCGATTAATAGCCAACCTTACGCAGAACTTTGATTTTGGGCGGTAAGTCGTTTTAAACATGGTAAAAACTTAGGTCGGATCAATTCTCTTATTGACATACTTAAAAATTTTGAATTAATTAAAAATAAATATATTCTTAAGTATCAATAACTTATTCCAATTGATATAAATTGGACATTCCCAAAAATGCCGTAAGGTTGAAAAGCATAATTTACTCTTAAATACATTCCTGAAACTTCTTGCTTAACACCGAATCCGGCGGTAAAATTTCGTTCATCATAATTGAGCATATATCCGGCTCTGACAGTAAACGAATCTAAAAAATGATACTCTGCGCCAAATTTCATTCTTCCACCATAATCACGCGGGTGTCTTGATTCAAAACTTAAAACAATTGCCTTACCTGTTTGACCATCAATAAAAAAGCTTAATGGGTCAACAGTAGCTCCAAAACTAATTGCAAAAGGTAGAGGGAACTTTTGATTTTCATATTTTAACTCACGAGAGATGTTCTGTATAGTAGCTGCAAATTTAATGCCTTTATAATGAAAGTCATAAAATGTGCCCACATCAAAAGCAATCGTGCTTTGAACATACTTTTGCAATTTTCTTCGAAAATTGGGATCATTAAGTGAATCACCGGATACGGCAATCCAAGCTTTACCTAAATTTTGACGAACATACTTAATTTGAACTCCATAAGAAAAACGATCGGTAACTTTTTGAGAAAATCCCATCCCAAATTCAACTGCGGTAGGAGAAAAAGTACCTGTTTCAATATATCCTTGGGCATTATTAGCTCTCACAGTTTGATAAAAAGTACCGTAATCCATTGCAAGTAAACTAAAGCCGATTACACCAAAATTCCCCAGACGAACTGCCGCTGCTACTGCGTTATAGTTAATATCTGCAATATCTTTTGTATGATTTAGACTAATATCGACCGACTTTTTAATTAACCCTATGAGTGCAGGATTCCAAAAGATACCGTTTGAATTATAAGTTGCTACAACGCCAACCCCGCCTCTTCCCATAACTTCAGCAGAAACAGGGTTCGTTAAAAAGCGAAATCCTACCTGAGCTTTTTTTTGAATCTGTGCATTCGTATTAATAATGAAAAGAAAACACAAACCTAATAATATTTTAAAAATTTTTGGATTAAGTCTCATCAAAACCTCCAATAAATACCAAAATCTTTTTTTTAATTTTCATTTACTGTTTTGGGTTATTAGCGAACTAAAATAAATTTAATAAACTGATTTTTAAGTGGTTTCCCATTTATATCTTGAGCATTGGTAACCGCTAAAATATAAATACCGCTGGCAACATATTGGTTTTCATCGGTCCTTTGATTCCATTCTTCATCGGCAGTACCGTAATGATTAATTTTTTTTACAATATTTCCTGTCTCGGTAAAAATAGTTAAAGTACATTTAATGGGTAAATTGAAGAAAGATATCTTATCCGGTGTTCCGGAAATTAAAGCTCTTCCGGCAGCCACCGTTGCCGGATTAGGAACAACCCTAACTTTATCTGTTTCATTAAGTCCCGGTCTAAAAGGTACGGCGGGAAGTAAAGTAGCATTTAGAAAACGTGAGCTTTCAAGTTTTTGACCGGGATAAATACCATCGGTATTTTGTGTCCCGTTATTTACTGCAGTAACTGCATAATAATAATCGATACCTCTTGTAACATTAGAATCAACAAAAGTTGTTTGATTTCTATTTATTGTCGAAAATACTAATTTCCATTGTGCGCCGCTATTTTGGTCTAACGGATCATTAACATATTGTGCACCTTGTTTTCGGTAAACTTTCCATTCATACCAATCATCCACACCTGTGTTAGGGTCATTGAAATAAGAATTATCCGGGTATGACCAACTTACAAAAATAAGATTGGGTCCTGATTTAACTTCGATATCCGGAGATGGTGGAGGAGCGGGTATATTTTTCCCTTTAACTAATCTTTCCCAAGCCCAGTAGGCTCTTTGCATTGTTTCAGATAATCTTTTTTTACCGATTCTATAAATTGCACTATCTTTTTGTTCATCGGTTATCTTCCCTTGCATCCAAAGCTTACCAACGGAATCAGCCTCTTGCCAATTCATACTTCCGACACCAACAGCATAGGCAAAAGTAATTGAATCAAATCTTCCTATAGCAGAATTTTTAGTTAGCGAATAAGGACCTACGGTTATAAACCTCATTGGACCCTTTTCGGGTGAAGTTGCCAATCCTGCGGTTATAGGGTCCAAAGGAAATCTTCCGCGGCCATCATCTCCCCTATAAGTTAACAACAAACCGGCATCTCTTCTACCCCACAAGTCCTTTACAATTGAAGCATGCGGCATTGAGTAAGGTTGACTTATGTCATCTACTTTTTGACTAGCAGATTTATCTGCATACAATAACGTAAAGCCGGGCATTTGAGGAGAATATAGAAAACCCGTTATTCTATCCGGATCGCCGGTATCATCTTTAGAACCATTTGAATAAGCTCTAGTATTAGGATTTTTAGAATCCCAATAATAAGCTACATAAAGACTATCGCGCGGGGCATTTTTCGCTAATTGATTTTTTACCCTAAACCAACTGTCAAGATCATCCTGTCCTTCATGAGCAAAAGCTCCCATAACCGCTCTCTCACCGGCTTTCGTCGGTCCAAAACTAAATGATATAGGCCACCAAAATCTTATGGTTTGATTGGGCAATGTATCGCGCGAGGTACTTGCATTTCTAGGTAATTTTATTTCACCTGTAAATTTATGAGTTGCTTTCCATATTATTACATTTGCTAGATTAGGGTTACTAAAAGCAGAGATTTCAACATGGCTTCTAATACCGAATTGCGGGAGAACATCTTCAAAAACAATTTTTTCGGCTACTTTCAAATTTTTATTAACATACCACCGGTAAGGCGGGTCAACTTCTATTCCATTAACTATTATATGGGGCGGTCGATATCTCCTAACTTCATAAGCCCAATCAGTGAATCCGTAATTTGTTAATGCATCGCCTCTTGTATACATAGCATGTTTTTTGCCGAACTCATCTATTATTCCATTTTTATCCAATACTAAAGGATTAAATATTTGATACAACATATTAGATTTGTACCAGTCAGCCGGATAATAAAATATTTCTGTATTTTGAGGGTGAGCACCTGTTAAATCCCAACTGAACTGAGATTGTAACCCGCCGTCTCCCATTAGTTTATTCATACTTAAATTTATACCACCGACGTTTATCAACATAGGAGGAGGATTATAATTGCGTTGTTGAGCAAATATCACCGTAAAAGTAAGCCACACAATAGTTAACAATTTATGCAGTATTTTTCTTTTTTCCATCTTAATTCCTGAACTTATATTACAAAATATTAATTTATTTTTATCGGCTTGTTATTAGCTGTTAAATAATTCACACTATAAGTTTACCCTTATTCCAAATAATATTCTCCGGGGGTTTAAGAAAATAGGGGCTTCCAACCAACCAATTTTAATATGATTATCGTTAGACTTATATTGCCCCCATTCATCATTTCCTCCTTTATCCGGTGTCTTTAAGGAAGTCTTATATTCGCTAAATTGTTCTTGAGTCATATTGCTTGGAATTAACCATTTGTTATTTGTTAAATTCTTAATAATAAGTTCAAATTCTAAACTTCCGAAAGAAGTGTTAATCATCTTTGAAACCAGTAAATCTATATTCCATCTATTCACCACATTTGCATAAAATCTATTTTTCGGATTTGGTTCTTCCGGGTTTAATAAAATTCTTCCGCCGGCTTGCCACTTGAAATAGAAATTAGCCTGCCAATTACTTAGCCATTTTATCCCAAATAATGATGGACCAAAATTTACCGGTGAGTGAAGATTGAGATTAATATTAGCTCTCGGTTGAGGTTCGGTAGTACTTATATTTGGCGAACGTAATAAATTTTCTCTATATTTAACTCGATTTTCATAGATTACCGCTACACCAACCTGTCCGCTGCTTATAAGCATATAATCATACATTGCATTGAAAGTGATATATTTTCCAATAGGCCTCTCTAATCTTAATTCCACACCTCTAATATCATTGAAACGATCGGGATAATATTCTGAAACATCATTATCTTCATAGTAGTTTACATAAGTTCTACTCAAAGGAAGGTTTCGAACATCTTTATAATAAGTAGTAATATTCAGAAGGAATCGGTTAATTATCATCTGCTCAAAACCGAATTCATACGAAATTGTTTCACCCATTAAAAGTCCCGGTGTAGGTAAAGTAACTCCTCCTTGAGTAACATATAAATTATACATAAAGGCTGTAGGAGGTCGTTGATAAAAAAGCCCATAATTAAAATACATTTTGCTACTTTTCGTAATTGGGAAAGAGACACCGAGTCTCGGTGAAAAATACACTTGAATTTTATCTGCCGTTTCCGGCCAACCGGGAGGATTTGCTAGAAGATTTCTATATTTTAACCATCTTTCATAACTATAAGGAGTCCCTGGAAGATTTGGATATATTTGATTCCATAAATTCTTATAATTATCATTAAGAGGAAAACCAACTCGGAAACCTTTTTTCATCGGATTTAAATAATCGACTCTGAAACCTGCATTAAGAGTCATACCTTCAAACTCAATCTTATCTTGTGCATAGAATCCCAATATTAAAGGCTTTGCCGAATAGTATTGCCAGGTATCAGGTGAATAAGCAAGCTCAGATTGCAACCACGTACCGGTATAAACGAACATATTCTCATATTGAGCTGAGAAACCGACACCTATCTGGTGATGGAGACCTAACTGTGCAGTAAAATCACCTCTAAAGCGTATGGATAATGAGTGTGAAGAATCTACTCGCTGTGCTCCTCCATAAAGAGCAAACATATTATATGCATCATATCTGAAATTTGTTGATGAGTTGGGACTTCCATATTCCGGGACATAAAACTTATATGTTCTTTTAGCTTTATCACTATAAATATAATAATAGTCACTATGCCGGCTTGTATCCATAGAAAAGGGAGATAGATTTTGATCAGTATAATCCATTTGGAGATAAACAGTATAAAATGCTTTATTCGAGACTAGCTGTGTTAATTTAACACCCCCTAAGATATATCTCTGTTGATAATATTGAAATCTACTTTTATTGAATAGTTGATAAAAGCTGCCGCCGCCTAAAGTACTTGCTTGCCTTATGATTGAACTAGGGGTGCTGTTAAAATAATTATAACTGCTGGCCATATCAACCAGCGCACCGCCGTAGGATGTTTGCAAACATTCCATTTAACGACACCCTCAAATGATTAGGAAAAGAAGATGTTAGCTTTAATTGTGCATTCCAATCGACATAATTATTTCTAGGACCTATGGGAAAAGCAAGCTGAGAATTTTCATATTTAAAGCCTAATAAGAAAGTTGTTCTTTTTGCATATTCACCTAAGATGGGAATAGAAGCTCCCGGAAATGGTCCGTTCAAATTACCTTCATATAATACATCCGGTTTATTAGCAAAATTATATAACGGATGCTGTGCTTTCCACAAATTAAGTTTTTGCAAAGAATCAAGCGCACGACTTGGTACAGTAGCGTCACTCCATGCCGACGGATTAGTCCAACCTTTAAAATTACGAAATTCATTAGGCACAGTTGTATCACCAACCGGAACACCATGCATTGCATATTTACCGGCGAAGACTTTATATATCCAGGAATCCTTACTCCAAGGATTAGTACCGAAAAATCTCTTTTGATTGGAGGGCGTTATATCGGCTCTAAATGAAAACCTATACCTATCTCTTTGACCATTTTTAGTAATGATATTTACCAGTCCCGATTGAATACCACCATATTTAGCTTCAAACCCTCCGGTAATTACTTGAATTTTTTTAATAGTGGTAGCATTTAAAGCCAGATAAGAATTACCCGTACGCGGATCTCTTAAGGACATACCGTTTAGCCTTATGTCTGTTCCTCTTATAGAACCTCCACGAATACTTAATCCGTTTCCCTCAGCATTGCTCACTAATTGTACTCCTTTTATCATGCCGAGGACTTCATCTACCCTAGTGACAGGCAGTTGCTCTAATCGTTGTGGTCCAATTACTTCCTGGGTTGCACTTACATCCGGTTTGATAATTTCTTTTCTAGCAGTAACTACTACTTGTCCAACTTCAATACTACTAGGCTCTAACCGGAAGTTAGCTATAATTGTCCTATCTTCGCCAACTTCAATGTTTTTTTTAATTTCCGCAGAATAACCGATCATACTTGCTTTTAAATAATAAGTACCGGGAGGTACATCTAAGATAAAATAATAACCATTTGCATCTGTAGCAGCACCCATTGAATTATTTAATGGAACTGCCTTTCCGTTATTCAACACGATATGAGTAATAACAACGTTAACAGATATTAACGGTTCTCCTGTTTTCCCATCGATTACTCTCCCCCTTATTTTACCATTCTTACCTCCATCTTTAAATTCCAGTTGTATCCCAATATCTCCTTTGATGTTTAAAGCCATACCCTTACTATTAAAACCCATTATTTTTTTTCTTCCAAAACCTCTTCAGCTCATCCTCGATCTTATCGGTATATTTTTTAATATCGGATTTTCATATTTAGTTTATATTATTAGATAATTGCGTAATCATACTAAAAAGGGTATAATATAAATATTATTCAGTATGTATATCTTATTAAAGAAATTTTGTTGATAAATAATATTTATGGCTCTTGCTTTTTTTTCTAGAAATACTTGGATTTATACTTCTTTTTTT
>CAJXGP010000054.1 GCA_913053915.1 uncultured Ignavibacteriales bacterium
AAAATATATCTTATGGATAAAATAACATCATTATAACCGATATTATATTCCAAATCGTCGTTTTACTTCAGTTCAAATATTTTTTTAGATATTTACCTGTCCATGAATTTTCATTTTCAGCTATTTCCTCAGGCGTACCCAATGCTACAATCTCACCTCCTTTATCACCTGCTTCGGGACCGAGATCAATTACATAATCGGCACATTTAATCACATCAAGATTGTGTTCAATAATGCAGATAGAATTGTTTCTTTTCAGAAGCATATTGAAACAATTTAAAAGTTTTGAGATATCATCAAAATGTAACCCCGTTGTCGGTTCATCAAAAATAAAAAGAGTATGTTTTTTTTCACGCTGTGCGGTCAAACGCGAAGCTAATTTAATTCTTTGAGCTTCACCGCCTGACAAAGTATTAGACGGTTGCCCAAGTTTTAAGTATCCCAAACCAACATCCGCCAACAATTGTATATGCTTTACAATCTTATCATTTTCTTTAAAAAATTCAACGGCTTCATCTACGGTCATATTAAGAACATCAACCAAATTTTTTCCATGGTAAGTGATTTCCCTTATTTCTTTTTTAAATCTAGTCCCGTTACAATCTTCACACTCAAGATAAAGATCGGCTAAAAACTGCATTTCAACTTTAATAAAACCGTCTCCCTGGCAAGTTTCGCATCTTCCACCGGGCACGTTAAATGAAAAATATCCCGGTTTATACCCTCTTGCTCTAGCCTGATGAGTAGATGCAAATAATTCACGTATATGTTCATAAGCTTTAATGTAACTTATCGGATTTGAACGAGGTGTTTTTCCGATAGGTGATTGATCTACAATTTCAAGATCATCAATATATTCATATCCAACAATATCCTCGAATTTGCCAATCTTCGGAGGGTTTTTTCCCATGCGTTTTGCAAGTCCCCCATACAAAATATCGTAAATCAAAGTACTTTTACCTGAGCCGCTAACACCCGTAATCACTACAAACTTATTCAAAGGTATTTCCACATCTATATTTTTCATGTTATGTTCTTTAGCGCCTTTGATTTTTATTGTTTTAGTTTTTTCGGTATTCCTTTTCGCCGGGAGAGGGATACTTAATTGCCCGGTTAAGTATTTCCCGGTTAGAGATTTTTTATTATTGACTATATCGTTGTAAGTTCCCATGGCAATTATCTCGCCACCATTAATACCCGCTTGAGGTCCCATATCTACCAGTAAATCGGCTGCTCTCATCATATCAGGATCATGCTCAACAACTAAAACGGTATTTCCAATATCCCTTAAATTTTTGAGAAGATTTATCAATCTTGAATTATCCCTTGGATGAAGCCCGATGCTCGGTTCATCAAGAACATATAAAGTACCGACTAATGAGGAACCTAGTGAAGTAGCCAGATTAATTCGTTGTGTTTCTCCACCCGATAAAGTGCCGCTCAACCTATCTAACGTTAAATATCCTATTCCTACATTATTAAGGAAAGTTAACCGTTTGATAATCTCTTTGAAAATTCTTTCTGCAACTAGCTTATCGTATTCCGGAAGCTCTAAATTATTAAAGAATTTTAATGATTCTTCCACCGGAATCTTTACCAAATCATAAATAGATTTATTATTAATTTTTACTTGTAGAGCTTCCCTTCTAAGTCTGGAACCTTTACATGCAGTACATGTTGTATATCCACGATACCTGCTCAAAAGTACTCGAATGTGCATTTTATAAGATTTACTTCCCAACTTTTCAAAAAATTTATCTATACCTATAAAATCATCAAAGCCCTTTCGTATTAACGACACTTGAGCAGAACTTAAATCCTTGAAAGGGATATTTAAAGGTATTTTGTAGAGTTTGATATTACGTACAAGGTCTCTTTGATGTGAACTATATTTTGCTGAACGGAAAGGAGCAATCGCACCATCCATAATCGATAAATTTGGATTCGGTACAACGAGATTCATATCTATACCTATCGTTCTACTAAAACCCTGGCAAACCGGACAAGCACCGAAGGGATTATTAAAAGAGAAAAACCGTGGTTCCGGCTCTTCATACCTTATACCGCAACATTCATAAAATTTATTAAACGCTTTAACCTCACCTGATCCGGCATGTATTAATGCAAGTCTATCTTCTCCCTCTTTAAATGTAACTTCTATAGCATCGGCTAATTGCTCTCTTACTTTTCCTTTATGTAATTTTAATCTTTCAATAATTACATAAATATGCTCTTTTCTTTTAGGTAAAAATTCTTCTTCATTTAAATTAATAATAGAGCCTTTGTGGAATATTCTGAAAAATCCTCTTTTTTTAAGAAGTTCCAGTTCTTCATTGATTTTGTGTCCTTTATGGTAATGAAGTGGGAAAGTAAGGTAATATTTACTACCATCAGGTTGCTTTTCCAACCAATCGGAGACAGTTCCCGTACCGGCTTTTTTCACCTCTTTACCGCATTCAAAACAAATTGTTTTTCCTATTCTGGCAAAGAGCAGGCGAAGGTAATCATAAATTTCGGTAGTTGTACCTACGGTTGATCTTGTATTTCTCGCTCCGGTTTTTTGTTCAATTGCAACAGCAGGGCTAATGCCTTGTATCATATCTACGTCAGGTTTATTTATTCTTTCCAAAAACTGACGCGCGTATGAAGAAAGACTTTCGACATATCTTCTTTGTCCTTCCGCATAAATCGTATCGAATACAAGAGATGATTTACCGCTGCCGCTTACTCCTGTAAAAACGATTAGTTTATTCCTCGGCAATTCGAAAGTAAGATTTTTTAAGTTGTGTTCTCTTGCTCCTTTAACAATGATTCTTTTGTTTTTGAATGTACTACCTGTATCAGTCATATATTCTGAAAATTTAAAATTAACACGCTTGATAAAAATTATTAAAATATTTTCCGGTAGCACTGAATGACTATCAGTACTACTTAAATTCAACTGTTTTTTTAAATAAAAAATTAAATATACAAAACTAAAAATAATAAAAGAGGTAAAAAAGAAGTAAGAGCAATACAAGTATTTTTAAATCTTATACTACCAAGTCCAAGATGTATAAGCAGAATAAAAAAGGCTTCAAATTTCAAGACTAAAAACTTTCAACCTTTGGTAAAATCGACTTAATATCATTTCAAAGTTAAAATCATTTCTTTTTTGTTTTAACTTTTTTATCATGAAAATTTCAAAATATTTTTATTTTTTTTCTGATTCTATTTTCTTTTCGATAATCTGTAATTGATAAATTCTTTGATTTAAAATTCTAATTTTTGTATCCAGTTCTTTCATCCTATTGGAAATTTCATCTTCATACTTAGCTTTATCCCAATAACCTCTATTTTCAAAATAACCTTTGAACAGCCAATTATGTTTTAAAGCTTCCATATTTTCGGCAAGCCTGGAGGAAGCCAGTCGAGCGTTTGCAGCCGTTTTTTGAACATTGGCAAGTGTAAGAGTTAAAGAAGAATCGAATGGGCTTTCTTCAACCAATAATTTACCGAGGACACCTTTACCTAGCTTGATCCCGGCAATAACCGTATCAATCTCAACAGCCGACATGTTAACATTTGTTACAAGATGTTGGACGCCCAAACCCAAAGTATCAAACAAAGAAGTAATTCTTTTTAATTCATTAGTTATTGCTACGAGGCTTTCACCGGCTTGTTTGGTTAGCTGAGTAGCGTTATTATACAATTTATTATTCGTCAAAAGCTTACCTATCGAACCTTCACCGCGGTTTATCCGCGCTATTATTTCAGAGAGGTCTTTTGTCATATTTTTGGTATAGAGCATAATGCCTTCGGTTTGTTGTACAATTGCCGAAAATCCTATTGGTTCCTTCGATTGGATTACACCTCCGTCCTTTATTCGATCTGCCTGGCTGCTCCCCATTATTAATACAACAACTTTATTACCTACAAGTCCTTCGGTTTCAATTGTTGCTTTAGTATTGGTTCTTATAAATTTAGCTATATTCTTCGATAATTTCATTATGACCTCAACTCGTC
Organism: uncultured Ignavibacteriales bacterium; assembly: GCA_913053915.1. The sequence continues at coordinate 4,006 of CAJXGP010000054.1, forward strand.
CGGTAGTGTCATTAACGATTTGTGTACTACCAACACTTCCCACATCGATCCCGCTTAAACGAACGGCTGCGCCACTTCTTAGTCCTTCAATATTTGAGAAATAAGCCTTTACAGTAAATGTTGAACTAAAGAGGGATTCTTTCCGCCCGATCAAAAAGACAGCTAACACTAGGATAGCAAGCCCTATAAAAATAAAAATCCCTAATCTAATTGCGGACATATTTTTATTCATTTAATCACTCCAATTTTAATTTCCATTATCTATCTTGAAAAAAAATTTTTCAAAAAAGGCTCTTGCGCAGTCGTTAAAGAATTGATATCTCCTTCGTACATTATTTTACCATCTTTCAATACCACTGCCGAAGAGGCAATAATTTTAGCACAAATAGGATCATGAGTAACAATTAACGAGGTTGTATTAAGATCTTTTTGCAGCTCTAAAATCAAATTACTCATCTCCTTGGTAGTTATCGGGTCTAAGCCGGTAGTAGGCTCATCATATAAAATCAATTTCGGTTCGGTAATTATTGTTCGCGCCAATCCAATTCTTTTTTTCATTCCCCCGGAAAGTTGGGAAGGCATTTTATCGATAGCTTCTTCGAGTGAAACTTTCTCCAAAACGTTTTTAACCTTAGCTTCTATTTCTTTCCGAGTATACTTAAAATTTCTAATCAAGGGGAATTCAAGATTTTCTCTCACAGACATGGAATCATACAAGGCGGCGCTTTGAAACAAGAAGCCGATCTGCTTTCTTAATTCATTTAGTTTTTTCAATGAAAGTGAAAGAACATCTTCCCCGTCAATAAAAATTTTACCTGCATCCGGTTTCATTAGTTGCACTATACATTTAAGCAGAACACTTTTACCGCTGCCGCTCCTTCCGAAAATCACTAAATTTTCACCGTTATCCACTTTAAATGAAACGCCGTCTAAAACAATATAATCTCCGAATACCTTTGAAACATCAAAAACTTCAACCATCCCTACCCCCAAAACAATACAGTAATTTTTACTAATACCATATCCATAAGTAAAATTAATAATGAAGATAAAACAACCGCACTGGTTGAAGCTTTTCCCACTCCGGCAGTTCCGTTTTTAGCATTATACCCTTTATAAGCTCCAACAATTCCTACGATAAAACCAAATACAAATGTTTTAGCTATTCCCGGAATTATATCGGAAAATTGAAGAGACCTGACAACGGAATTTACATAAAGTTGAAAATTCATTCCCGTAGAAAGCAGGATAGCTAAATAAGCTCCGAAAATGGCTATGAAAATAACATAAACCGTAAGAATTGGGAGAATAATTGTGCAAGCTAGTACACGCGTAACAACTAAGAATTTAAACGGTTCAATAGCAGAAACTTCCATAGCATCTATCTGTTCAGTAACGCGCATTGAACCCAGCTCCGCTCCGATCCCTGAACTTACTCTTCCGGCAAATATCAATGCAGTGATTACCGGACCTAATTCTCTTACTACAGATAATGAAACCATACTAGGTAAAAACGAACCTGCTCCGAATCTTTGTAGCACCGGTTGACTTTGCATCGCTAAGACCAACCCAATAATAAATCCGGTAACGCCCAATATTGGTAATGACTTTACCCCAAGCTCGTCCATGTGCTTTGTTATTTCTCCGAATTCATAGGGCGGTAGAAAAACATTTTTAATAAACTCTATCGAAAATAATGTTAAGCCGGCAATCGTTAAAAAAAACTCCGACAGCCTTTGTATTGTTACTGATTCGGAATATTTATTAGTTGTTTTGGATTTCACTTAATAATACTCTATTTTTCATAATTATACTAGTCTTTTATTCCATGAGGCTAATTTAAAAAGATCATTTTCAAATCTTCCAATTGTGAATATTAATAAAAATCAGTGTTCTTTCAAAAGAAAACTACCTTTTTAGATAAGATTCATTCAAAAAGTTATTTCATCGGAAAAAGATAATAAAAAAACTACATCAAACAAAAGTAATTAGCTTAAAGATTAGGTAATATTTTGATGCGCTGTCGATTAAAATTTACCATGTTAGATAATCGGAATAAGGTTTTATTGTTTGTTAAAATAAGGTATCTAACAGGGTAAATTAGTAATTGTACTATACTCTCCCGGCACATCAAAGTATTATTAGCCGAAACCTCCGCAGATATAATAAACAATTATTCTTTTGTTTTATCCTTTCGGTTTGTACATGTGGGTGCTTTGTCCGAAGAACGCTTCCGCGGCTTCCATTAAAGTTTCGGATAAAGTAGGATGCGGATGAATTGTTAATTTTAGATCTGTAGCATTTGCGCCCATCTCGATAGCCAGAACACCTTCGGCAATTAGCTCGCCCGCGCCGGGACCGCAAATACCGACACCTAATATTCTTTCTGTTTCGGGTTCAATAAGTAATTTTGTAACGCCGTCGTTTCTGCCTAATGTTGCTGCTCTTCCCGAAGCTGCCCAGGGAAATTTCGCAACTTCGTAATTTATTCCTTTTTCCTTAGCCTTCATTTCAGTTAAACCCGCCCATGCAATTTCGGGATCTGTAAAAACTACAGCGGGAATTGCTCTCGGTTCAAAAGCAACTTTGTATCCTGCAATTGATTCTACCGCAACTCTGCCTTCATGAGAAGCTTTATGAGCCAGCATGGGTTCTCCCACAATATCCCCGATAGCATAAACATTTGGTTCGTTTGTTTGCATTTTTTTATTAACAACTATCCAACCGCGTTCATTAGTCATTATGTTCGTATTTTCAATTCCTAATCCTTTTGTATCAGGTTTTCTACCGATTGAAATTAAAACATAATCATAAAGATGTTCTGCAACTTTACCGTCCCTATCTTGTATCTTAACATTAATACCGTTCTTTACCTCTTTCATTTCCAACACTTTAGAATTAAGCATAATCTTATCAAAACTTTTCTCAACCCGTTTCGAAAGGAAAGATACTAAATCCCTATCGGCGCCGGGGAGTAAACCCGGAGTCATTTCTACAACCGATACTTTACTGCCGATAGCATTATAAACGGATCCAAGTTCCAACCCGATATAACCGCCGCCAATTACCAACAAACTCTTAGGAATAGCGGGTAAATTCAATGCGGAGGTTGAATTAAGAATCCTTTCACTACCAATTTCAAGAGCCTGAATAGTTGCAATTACTGAACCGGTAGCTACAATAGCTTTATCAAATTGAAATTCTTCTGCGCTCCCGTCATTTTTTAAAATTTTTAACGTACTTGAATTTATAAATTTTGCTTTTCCTTGAATGTAGGTAATCTTCCTTCGCTTTGTAAGAATTCCTAAGCCGCCCGTTAATTTATTGACAACACCTTCTTTCCATTCTCTCAGTTTATCTAAATTAATTTTTGGTTTACCGAATTCAATTCCCCAATTCCCGGCATCTTCCGTTTCATTAATTAACTTGGCAACATGCAATAATGCCTTTGAAGGTATGCAACCCCTATAAAGACAAACGCCTCCGGGATTTTTACCGGGATCAATAAGAGTAACATCCATTCCGAGATCGGCAGCAAGAAAAGCCGCGGCATAACCGCCTGGACCACCGCCGATAACAACTACTTTTGTTTTTTCCATATTTTTTCCCATAGATATTATTGATTGCAAAATACAGAAAGTAGAATTAAACTTAAAAAATTCATCTTACATTCTGTATTATAAATTCCAACTTAATTTTATCCTTCAATTAATATTTTCACCGGTTGTTCCAACGCTTCACAAACCCATCTTAAGAATCTTGCAGCATCGGCGCCGTCAATTATTCGATGATCATAAGATAACGAGAGAGGGAGCATTAATCCGGGTACAAAATTTCCGTCCTTATAAATAGATTCGTAACTTCCTCTGGATACTCCTAAAACAGCAACCTCAGGAGAATTTACGATTGGAGTAAATGAAGTACCGCCGATACCCCCCAAATTGGTAATTGTAAAACTACCGCCCTGCAATTCATCCAATGATATTTTTCTGGTTCTCGCTTTCCCGGCAATTGTATTCATTTCAACCGAAAGTTCGGCGATATTTTTCTTATCAACATTTCTGATTACAGGAACAATAAGACCATGCTCCGTATCAACGGCTATCCCGATATGGAAATATTTTTTGTAGATTATTTCCTTCTTTTCCATATCTATAGAGGAATTGAATTGCGGGAAAACCTTTAATGCGGAAGCGATTACTTTCAATAAGATTGCAGTAATTGTTAATTTACCGCCGGTTTTTTCAACCTTTGAATTATATGCCTTTCTAAATTTTTCAAGTTCGCCAATATCCGCTGTATCATGTTGAGTAACATGAGGAATAGAAGACCATGCATAACCAAGATGAACCGCCGTTTTAACACGAATGTTACTCATTGATTTTCTTTCCACTTCACCGAATTTTGAGAAATCCGGCAGAACTTCTTGCGTTATACCTACCGCCAATCCTATGCTTCCTTTGGATTCATTTAATTTTTTGGCAAAAGTTTTAACATCATCCACAGAAATTCTTCCATAAGGACCGCTGCCGGAAACTTTATTTATGTCAACGCCAATCTCTCTGGCAAGTCTTCTTACCGAAGGCGCTGCCGGTGCGGCTCCTTTGGTAATAGGCGGTTGAACATTCATTTCAGTTCTTCCAACCGTTTCCAGTTTACCCAATAAAATATCATTTTTCTTTTCAGCGGATTTTAAATCGGATTTGTCATTCTTCTTATCGGGTAATACTTCATGAATAATTTCCTGTTTCGTTCCGGCATAATTAGTCGTTTCAACTTTCATTAAGATTTGTCCTACCTTAGCCTGTTCTCCATTTTTAATTATTACATCAACAACTTTTCCTGGAACCGGAGAAGGAACTTCTATAGTAGCTTTGTCGGTTTCAATTTCGAGAATACTCTGATCTT
>CAJXGP010000055.1 GCA_913053915.1 uncultured Ignavibacteriales bacterium
TTTTTATCAAACGATAATCAGAAAAATGAGAGAATGGATTACAGCCGTTCAAATTGAAAAAACTTATACTAAAAATGAAATACTTCAATTATATTTTAATGTATCTTACTTTGGAAGAAGTGCTTATGGAATAGAAACAGCCGCTAGAGTATATTTTAACGAGAGAGGAAAAGATTTAACTCTTCCTCAAGCGGCACTTTTAATTGCAATGTTGAAATCGCCTTATTATTACAGCCCTTATCTACATTATAAAAATGCAATTGACCGCAGAAACTTGGTATTGCATAATATGGTTGTGAACGGCATGCTTTCGGAAGAGCGATATAAGAAACTTAAACGGGAACCTATTGAATTGGCTTCGGAAAATATTAGAGCCGAGCATTCAATAGCGCCATACTTTATGGAGTATATAAGGCGAAAATTGGTCGCTATGTCGGATAAATATGGCTTTGATATTTATAAGGACGGTTTGAATATTTATACTTCTTTGGATTCACGTATGCAAAAAATTGCAAATCAAGTTACTGCGAAACATATAAAGCAATATCAAATTTTGTTCGATCATCATTGGAAATGGAGGTATCACAGAAGTTTGTTGGCCGGCGCGATTGATAAAGCAATAAGAAACACCAATGAATATAAAGAAGCTCCAAATCAGGAAAAAAGAGCAATCATTTACAACAAACTGAAATTTAATAAGTCATTCGTAGATTCGGTAAAAAAAGTTGAAGCTACCATTCAAGTTGGATTTGTAGTTATCAATCCAAAAACCGGTGAAATCAAAGCAATGGTCGGTGGGGAGAATCAAAAATTTGGACGCGGTCTTAATCATGCAACCGAAATAAGAAGACAACCCGGTTCTGCTTTTAAACCATTTGTATATACCGTTGCTATAGCTAATGGATATTTTCCGGCATACACTTTATTGGATCAAAGATTCAATTACAAAGGTTGGTCGCCTGAGAATGCTGGGACTAAATATGGTGGTTATATGACCTTGCGTGATGCACTTGCACGTTCTATTAATGTTATAGCCGGCAGAATGACTATCGGTAATATTGCTCCGCCGAAACAGGTTGTGAAATTTGCTCACAGAATGGGCATTAAATCTCCACTGGACCCTGTACCTTCTATTGCGCTTGGAACATCCGGTGTTACTCCTCTAGAGATGACTTCAGCTTATGGAACTTTGGCTAATAATGGTATCCATGTTGATCCGATTGCAATTTTAAAAATTGAAGATCATTATGGAATTTTAATACATAAATTTACTCCGCAAATTACCGAAGCTATTTCTCCGCAAACAGCTTCCATTGTAACTAGTATGATGGAAGACGTAATCAATTATGGTACCGGAATGAGAGTAAGGAATTATTTCCAATATCCTGCTGCCGGTAAAACCGGAACTACTCAAAAATACTCCGATGCTTGGTTTGTTGGATTTACACCACAGTTGTCTGCCGGTGTTTGGGTAGGTTTTGATGATTACCGTGTTAAATTTACAAATTGGTATGGACAAGGGGCGCAGGCTGCTTTACCTATATGGGCAATGTTCATGGAGCAAACATATAAAAAATTAGATATTCCGGTCGAATATTTTAAGTTGGCTTCAGGTGTGGATTCGGTTAAATTTAGTAAAGAATCGATGGACCTAGGCGATACAAAATTAGCTACTCAGTATTGTCCCATCACCGTTACGGATATTATAAATATTAAAAATTTGCCTCCTAAATGTGAAATTAATGCAGGAGGACCAAAAATTAAAAAAGAAAGTAAGGGAGGAAATTCAGGTTGGTAAATTGATTGATTATAAATCGATGTTGAAATTTAAAGTATGATTATTGTGATTCGGCGAAAGGTACAAAACGGGAAAACATATTTTTTTATAAAAAATCAATCTTTTGAATTTGTAGAAATTAGTTTATTGAAATTGTTTAATTAAAATATTAATTTTGCTTTTTAATTCTTAGTTAATAATTGCCCGGGTGGTGAAATTGGTAGACACGCTAGATTCAGGGTCTAGTGAGGGTTTCCTCATGCAGGTTCGAGTCCTGTCCCGGGTACTTTGGAATTTAATTCCATCCCAAAGGAGCCACTGAAAAATCTTTTATAAATGTAAGATTTCTCCAGTCGATCGTAATGATAAAAAAAATCTAAAATTCTATTCTTACGGATCAATCATAAATGAGGCTACTTTATAACATACCGACGTGTCATTCTAAACTCCGTGAAGAATTTCTAATCCATAGTAAATAAGAGGTTCTATTGAGCTTTTTAGAATGGGTTCCTATATAAAAAATTTGATTTCATGCAAGTTGGAAAATTTAAAATTTTATGTTTAGTTTTGATTTCAACTATTATCAACTTTTATAATTTTTAACTTTCACTGTAATATTATGAATATCCCTTCAGTAATCGCAAAAGAACTTCGAATAAAACCCGAGCAAGTAGAAGCTGTAATTAAATTATTCGGAGAAGATGCAACTATTCCATTCATTGCACGCTACAGAAAAGAATATACCGCCGGTTTGGATGAAGATTCCCTTCGCCAAATTGAAGACCGGTTAAATTATTTAACCTTGTTTGAAGAAAGACGCGGAACAATATTGAACAGCATTGAAGAGCAGGGGAAACTAACCGGTGATCTCAAAATAAAAATAATGAAATGTGTAAAGCTACAAGAGCTTGAAGACCTTTACCTTCCTTATAAACCCAAAAGAAAAACGAGAGGAACCATTGCAAAAGCTAAAGGTCTAGAACCCCTTGCATTATTTATTTTAGGAAATCCAACTTTTAATGGAAATTTTGATGATAAGTTGGCTGAGTTTTTAAATGAAGAAATGGGATTAAATAGCATTGATGCTGCATTAAGCGGTGCAAAGGATATCATTGCAGAAATGGTAAATGATGATGCCGGAGTCAGAAAGAATGTGAGAGAATTTCTTTTAAATAATGCGATTGTTAAATCTGAAAAAGCGAAAGAAAAAAAATCCGGTGAACAATTAAGTAATAAACGAAAAGAGAAAGCTAAAAAGGAAATATATCAAATCTACTATGATTTTCAGATTGAAATAACCAAAATTAAATCATATCAAATACTGGCAATTAACCGTGGCGAAAAAGAAAAAATATTAAAAGTGAGTTTGATTTTTGAGCAAACATATCTACTAACAAAAATTAGGGATACATTTATTGATTATAAGGATTCGGTGTTTATGGAAATAATCACATCGGCAATTGAAGATGCATTTACCAGACTGACCTATCCTTCAGTGGAAAAAGAAGTGAAACGATATATTACCGAAATTGCCGATATACATGCAATAGAAATTTTTGCTTCCAACTTGAAGCAATTATTATTGCAGCCACCGTTATTAAATATGGTAATAATGGGAATTGACCCCGGTTTCGTATCAGGCTCGAAAGTTGCCGTAATTGATGAAACAGGCAAGTACCTTGAAGGAACAACAATTTATCCGCATCTTCCTCAAAACAAAATTGAAGAAGCAAAAAAAGTAGTTCTGAATTTAATTGATAAGTATAATGTTGATGCAATTGCTATCGGTAACGGTACCGCCGGTAGAGAAACAGAATTATTCATATCGAATTCAATAAAAGAATATGACTTGAAATGCAGTTACATAATTGTTAATGAGGCTGGGGCATCGGTATATTCGGCATCGGCTATTGCAAAAAAAGAATTTCCTGATTTAGAAGCTAGTCAAAGAGGGAATATTTCAATTGGGAGGCGCTTGTTGGATCCTTTGGCCGAACTAGTTAAAATCGATCCAAAATCAATAGGAGTCGGACTTTATCAACACGATGTTGACCAGAAGTTGCTTATGCAGAAATTAGGCGATGTAGTGGAGAGTTGTGTTAATTATGTCGGTGTAGATGTTAATACTGCATCGGCTTCCTTGCTTACTTATGTTTCAGGGCTTAATAAAAGAATAGCTGAAAATATTGTGAAATTCAGAGAGAAAAACGGAAGATTTAAATTGCGTGAAGAATTATTATCAGTCTCAGGTTTGGGTGAAAAAGCATTCGAACAATCAGCGGGATTTTTAAAAATTCCAAATAGTGAAAATCCGCTGGACAATACGTTCATACATCCTGAGTCTTACGAAGCAACGCATAAAATGCTTAAAAGTTTTAATATTCCGTTTGACGATATCGGACAATCAGACAGGGTGATTTCATTATTAGTAAAACTGAAAGGAACAAGAAAACTTTCTGAAGAAATTGGAATTGGTGAACCAACTTTAATTGATATAATCGAAAATCTCAAAAAACCCGGAAGAGATCCTCGTGATGAATTACCTAAACCGATTTTAAAGAGTAATGTTTTGAAAATGGAAGATTTGAGAGAGGAAATGATGTTAAAAGGCATCGTTAGAAATGTAGTCGATTTTGGTGCTTTTGTCGACATAGGAGTTAAGCATGATGCTCTTTTGCATATCTCTCAAATGACCGATAAATTTGTTAGAAATCCGCTTGAAATAGTTAATGTCGGTGATGTTATTGATGTTACTATTATTTCAATCGACCTTGAACGAAGTAGAATTTCACTCAGTATGAAACGACCATAATTGCAAGAGACACATCTGTCATGTGTCTTTAACGGGAAGGGGATGATTATATTTGTGAAATGGAAATATGTATGTTTGGATGTATGATTTGTATGTTATTAAGAATAATATACAATCCTACCGGGAATATGCTTGAACTTTTATTATGAATACAAACATGATTGGAAAACATAAATACATGAAATACTATTAGGGATTTAATATATTTTTTCTTAATTTCTAAAAAATAAATTATCGGTGTTTTTCTTGTTACTAAAACAATAATTGTTACGTATCAAAGTAGTTATATCAAAAATAAAGATAATTCTACCGTTTACTTTTTTCAAGTTTGCCGGGAAAAATTTGAAAAATTTCTTTCTTTATTAGAGAAAAATGTTTTTTCTTATTAGTGCCGGAATTCGAAATGAGTGTGCTTTATATTCTGTATTTCGATCATTGAAGAACTCTTAGTAACGAATTCTTCAACAACAAAATGCTGAAAATATTGCTTGCTTACGAGAGTTGAAGAAAATTTTATAATATGATGTATTCAAATAGAAAAATTCTTTTTTTAAGATTGGAAATTTCATATATTCGATTGTAATTTAATTATTTACTATGCAAACATTTAACTATTTATTAGATACAATATCTTCAAAAGGGGCAGCTTATTTACTCCTACTCGACCCTGATGAATTAACAAAAGATAACTTACAAACTTTCGTAAGACATTGTGAAAAATCGGGGGTTGATGCATTTCTAATAGGTGGAAGTTTATTATGGGATGATAATTTTGATGAATTTATAAAGGAAGTAAAGCAATCGACAAAACTTCCGGTAATAATATTCCCCGGTAGTGTGAACCAAATCTGTAAATATGCGGATGCGATACTTTATTTATCGGTAGTAAGCGGTAGAAACCCTGAACATTTAATTGGAAAACATGTTGTCGCTGCACCTATTATATATAAAAGTAAAATAGAACCTATATCAACCGGATATTTATTAATTGAATCGGGCAAAACAAATACTGCGCAATATATGAGCGGCAGCATGCCTATCCCGAGAGATAAAAAAGAAATTGCAGCAGCTACAGCACTCGCTGCAGAATATTTAGGGATGAAATTAATATACCTTGAAGCGGGTTCCGGTGCCGAGTTTCCTGTACCGGATGATATGATTAAATTAGTGTCGAAATATTGTTCTATCCCTATTATAGTTGGAGGTGGTATTCGGAATCCCGTTATGGCGAGGGATATGGTTAAAAACGGAGCTAAAATAATTGTTACCGGTAACTATTTTGAAAATGAAAATAATTTAGATTTGATAAAAGATTTTGCGGATGCTATTCATATAAATATTCCTATTTCCGTTTAAATGATAACAGTTTGCCTACCTATTTTCTTAAGTTAAGATTTTATTGGACCGGTATTATTAAAAGAAAGGATTTAGATTGGATAAAAAAAAATTTATAATTGAATCATTAAATGAAAGTTCGGAGACCAAAAAAAGAATTGGTAGTGAATGTCTCAATGAAATAATCTCATCGGTAAATTTACTGGTTACTACATATAGAAATAATAAAAAGCTGCTTCTTTGCGGTAACGGCGGAAGTGCAGCCGATTGCCAGCATATAGCGACTGAATTAATGATCCGGTTGAATCATGATATTAAACGCCCTGCTCTTCCGGCAATAGCTCTAACTACCGATAGCTCAAACTTAACGGGGGGCAGTAATGATATCGGTTATGAAAATGTTTTTGCCAGAAATGTAGAGGGCCTTGGAAATGAAGGAGATGTTTTGTTAGTTATATCCACTAGTGGAAATTCACCTAATATCATTAACGCAATTAATATGGCTAAAGTTAAAGGCATGAGAGTTATAGGCTTTTTAGGTGGAAGTGGCGGTAAATTAAAAGCTTTGGTCGATATTCCTGTTTTAATCCCTTCTTTTGATACTCAAAGAATTCAAGAGGGGCAGATAACGGTAGCTCATATTATTTGTGAATTGTTGGAAAATGAACTTTACGGCAATGAATAAGTACAAACGGCTATTTATTTATAAGGCATATCTAATAAGATCAGCTATTTAATATTATTGTACGAATTAACCGACTTTATTTTAATGATAAACCTGTTTTATCTTTTATCCAACCGACCTTATCGCCGACCTTAATATTAAATTTATTACAAAACCCTGCATTAACCTCAAGTACATATTGTGCAGGCTCGCTGGAAGAATAAGTTTTATCCGATAAAGGTGTCGTATTTCTTTTTATTGTTACTATTTCCTTTGTAGAATCAATAAATATCATATCTAAAGGGAGATAAGTATTCCTCATCCAAAAAATTTGTATTTTTATTTGCGGGAATATGAACAGCATCCCTTGATTCTCATTCATTTTTTTACGAAACATTAAACCCAATTCTCTGTCAAATTCATTATCTGCAATTTGTATATCTATTTTTGTTTTTACACTATCATTCGGTGCTAAAAAAGTAAGCTCACCTTGTTTTTTAAAAACATAATCTTCGTTTTCTTTGTTTTTTTTTGTAAGATTCGATAGAATAAGAAATGAGATTAAAGCAATAAATAATACTGCTAAAACAATTTTGTAAGGAAAAGTTTTACTTTTATTCTGATCCTTTGATTGCAAATTGTGTTGTTTAGAATTTTTCCGTTTTGCCATTATTAATCCAAATTAAATAATACTAAAATAATAATAAATTTTAATTAATAATATTGTGTAGCGCATATCATTTTATACTATTATCATTTATCAAATAATCTTCAATTATAAATTTTAAATGATACTTTATTTTTAAAATTATTATATATAACTTAATATTTATGATTTCCAAATAGACCTAAATACACCATTCTTCCTAGTCATAATTAAATTTAGAGCTTTATTAAAAAATTTATGACAATTATAAAGGGATTTATATTCATGAAGTATTTAATAATTAGTATTGTATTTGCCGTTGCATCATTTTTCATTATTTCGTCTTCCAATAAACAAGCACCTTCATATAAGAAAATGGAAATTGGAAAAACTACAAAAGTAGAAAACCGGAAGGACCTTCAAAGCAGATCTGAATATGAATTTAATATGTTGAAAGATCCCTCGACTAATACCATCCCTGCTAATATAAGATATTTAGAGCTGAAATATGCTGAGACTTTACCGACAATAGAGGATCTTAAACTTCAAAAAGGTATTCGAACGGCTGAATCATTAAACTGGAAACAATTAGGTCCATCCAATCAAGGGGGTAGAACCAGAGCTTTGGCAATAGATGTTGCTAATGAGAGCGTTATATTGGCCGGCGGAGTTTCAGGCGGAATGTGGCGGTCAACTAATGGCGGTACAACATGGACTAAAACTACCAAACCGGAACAATTACAAAGTGTTACCTGTATTGCACAAGATACACGGGCAGGTCACACGAATACTTTTTATTATGGAACAGGTGAATTAAGAGGGAATTCAGTTAGTGCATCAGGAGCATTTTATTTGGGCAACGGAATTTATAAATCAACCGATGACGGAAAAAGCTGGAAATTGCTTCCTTCAACTGCATCAAATACTCCTCAAACTTTTAGCGGTGATTTTGATATAGTTTGGGATTTGGCAACCGATCCTTCTAATAGTAATAATAGTATAGTTTATGCCGCCGTGTATGGCGGTATAGAACGTTCTACTGATGGGGGAACTACTTGGACTGATGTTTTGGGGGATTTATATCATGGGAAATATACTGATGTTATAGTAACTAAAAATGGAGTGGTTTATGCAACTATAAGTAGCGATGGACAATCTAATGCGGGTATTTGGAAATCAACTACGGGGACGAGCGGAAGTTTTGTGAATATTACTCCAAGCGGATTCCCGTCAACATACAACCGGATTGTATTGGCTGCCGCTCCGTCGGATCCAAAACAAGTATATTTTTTAGCTCAAACTCCCGGTTCCGGCGCTGTCGGGCATAATTTGTGGAAATATACTGATGGTGCCGCAACACCCTGGGAAAATCGTACAGCACATCTCCCTGCTTTTGGAGGTAAAGTAGGTAATTTTGATTCACAAAAATCTTATGATCTTTTGATAAAGGTAAAACCGGATAATCCAAATTTTGTAATTATCGGAGGTACAAATTTATATAGATCAACCGATGGTTTTAAAACCGATATCAACAGTTCAGATTGGATCGGGGGTTATTCTCCTAATAATGATATTTCATCATATCCAAATCAACATCCCGATGAGCACTCCTTAGTATTTCTTCCCTCCAATCCTAAGGTGGTCTATTCCGGTA
>CAJXGP010000056.1 GCA_913053915.1 uncultured Ignavibacteriales bacterium
GGTTTGTAAATTAATACTCAAATCGCCGATTTCATCTAGAAAAATAGTGCCGTTTTCGGCGAGTTCAAATAGTCCATACTTTCTATTTTTAGCATTTGTGAATGCACCCGGTTCGTAACCAAACAGTTCGGATTCCAAAAGAGTATCCGGAATTGAAGTACAAATTATATCGACAAACGGAAAATCTTTGCTAATGCTATTTTTATGAATAGCTTTGGCAAGAAGTCCTTTTCCGGCTCCTGTTTCACCTCTTATTAAGATATTGATATCTGTCTTATCCGCAATTTTTTTAGCAATATCCAGTACCTTTAATAATTGTTTAGATTTTCCAAGTATTGAGTTAAAATTGTAAATGTTATTTTCCAGCAGATTATAAGAAGACCTATCCGTAAGAAATGAGTTATTAGAAATTACTTCTTCAAGATAAGAAGTGAATTTATACAACTCATAAGGGAAAACAAATATATAGATAAATCCAAGTTTTACAATTGAGCTAACAAGTAAAGCGTTATCGGTTTTTACAACAAATATAATTTTATTTTTGATTTCATTTTTTATCTCAAGTATTTTATTAAGCAATTTAGATTCTATATTATCCAATTGCATAATTATTATATCGTTAGGATTCACAACAAAACGTTTCCCATGCTTAAAAGAGAGAGTAAATCCTTTTAGTTGCAGTTGCTTAAGAATGGAAATAATTGATGTTATATCATCAGAATCCGAATAGACCTTAATATTTATTTTAACCTTACGCATTTATTAATTTTGCATTTCATATTTTTCCAGTATTTCCAAAGTACGTTTTCTTTCCGGTTCTTCAAGATAGATTTTTTTTAATCGATTATCCTTGATACCGTCGGCAATAAATAAAATTAGAGATTTTGTATATTTTATATAATTATTGGCTTTAGAAATATTACCTCTTTGAATATAGTAAACCGAAATAGCATTTAATACTTTCCAGGTGAGTTCGGTAATTGAAGATTCTTCAATTAAGTGATATGCATTCAAATAATAATCAATAGATGATTTTAACTTTAACGTTGAATCTGCTTCGGCAATTTTCCCCAACATTAAGTCACGCTCAGCGTTAAACATAAAATAATCGGAACAAAAGTTATTTATTTCCTTTGAAAAAAGTTCATGGTAGGCATGTTCGCTTTGATCGTTGTCGATCATTAATTCAACTATTTTAGTTGTTGCGCTAAAATAGTCAAATTTAGATTTGTATTCTAAAAATGTCTTTCTAATAATTTGTAATTCTTCGATAAAACTACTGGTTTCTTTTTGAATAATTTTAGACCGAAGTACTAAATAATTATAGTTATTTTTATGTTTTACCGAAGAATTATCTTCCGTTAAAAGAGTTTTAAAATCATTTAAAATGCTGTTTAAATTTTCATAATCTCCCATAGTTAAGTAAAATTTTCCCAAAAGGAAAAGTGATTCCATTTCTTCATTTGTATTCTGTAATTTTACAGAGATTTTTCTAGAAATTATGATTGATTCCAGAGCTTTTTGATAGTCACAAGTTAAATAATAAATCTCACCTAAATTATATTGAACTAGTCCGTTACTTTGCAAGTTTCCTAAACTGATAAAAATAGAATCTGCTCTTTCGTAAAATTCAATTGCCTTCTCAATATTAAAATGTTCATAATTATAAACTCCAAAATTCAGAAGGAGTCTTGCTTCTTGTTCCAAATTGCCTATTGATGAATTAATATCTAACGATTTATTCCAGAACAACTCTGCTTTAGCATACTCTCCCTTTACGTTATAAATGTTACCAATGTTCATTTTTATTTGAGCGAGTCGTAACCTTGAATCATTTTCCTGATATATTTTCGCTGCTTTTCCAAAATATTCTAAAGCGTAATCTAAATTATTGTTAAAGTGAATCTCGACAAGACCTAAAAGGTTATAACTTTTCGCTTCTTCGAGAGGCCGAGTATTTTCATCTGACATTATAGATTTACAAATTTCAATTGTTTTGTCAAATTCATTCAAATCAAAATCGGCACCGGCAATTTCCAAAAGCAAAGCTTGTTTTTCGAATTTGTTTTCAATTTTAGAAACAATGTTTTCGAGAACTTTTATTCCCTCTTCTACATTGCCGGAATTGATCAAACTGCTTCCCTTCCAGCTAATCAATTTTCTCCTTCTGCTATCATCTGTCTTTTCATTCAAAAGTTTATTAACTATCTCTAAAGTAGATTTGTAATCACTCGTTAGAAAAAATGCTTTAGCTAAATTAAATTCAACTTCAAAATGGTCCTCAGGGGATAGGGGATAATCACTTAATTCTTTTAAGATATTCTTTTGATAAGAATAAGCTGAAATCTTTTCCGCTTCATCTAATTCTTGTTTTAGGATTTCATAACTTTTATTGTATTCACCTCCCAATTTAAATTGCTTCGCGAGTTCAGTTTTGCTAAAATCAGGAAGTTTATTCATTATGTCATTAGCAATATTTAAATGAAATCGCTTTTTATCCTCGATAGCAGAATATATATAATTTTTTAATCCTTTTGATATGAATGTTGGATTTTCATTCGAGTTTGATTGAGCAAAAATATTTTTATAACGAAGATTTTCAATCAATTGTATGGCGATATCATTTGAGGTATTTGATATTGCAGCTAGATTGGAGGAAGTCATATTAATTTCGAATGTTGAAAAATTTTGTGCTAATCCCAGTTCTTCAGGGTTAAGACTTTTTAACCGTTCTGAATAAATTTCTTCATTGGAGCTTTTAAGTAATTTTATAGTTTCTTCATCTGCTTTTATTATGCATCCTTCCGGAGAAAATTTAATAATTTTTAAAAGTATGGCATCTCTTATAAAACTTATGATACTACCAGGCATTAAATCGGAATATTGGAGTATTAATTGATTAAGTTCTTTTTTGGGAAAAGCCTGATAGAAACTCTTTTCAATATATTCATTCAAATTTACATCTGTGAAAGATGTAAGGTTTAATTCACGTAAATTATGAATAAAATCCGATTTATAATTTAAATCGGATGTTTCGGTTAGTATTACTTTTATTTTATTTACCTGAAAAATCGGAATCAAATTTTTTAATGTTTCATGCGTAAATTGATCATAAATATTAAAACCGTCCAGGATAATTATAAAATCATTTTTATTCAGTATACTTGTTAAAATTGATTTCAGATCATCAATAAATTCGAGAGTTTTCATCTCAAAAAATTTTTCTATTTTATCTATGGTATTTCCATCTAATTTCGGATAGATAAAAGTATTGTAAAGTATTTGCTTAATTATAAAATTAACAAAATTTCGTCCCGTTTTTGTGTTGCTTGAGTTGATATAAACAACCTTATCGTAAGAAGAGTATATCTCTTCAACAAGCGCTGTTTTACCGGAGCCTTCAAAACCTTTGATCGTAAAAACTTCTCCGCTGCTTCTATCTGAGATATATTTTTGAAGTATTGTTAAAATATCCTTTCTGTTTGAAAAAACTTTTGCCGGCATCCAATCCTTGGCTAAGCTTTCATCTATTTTAATATCTAAATCATTTAACACTTGAAGCGTGTTTGAATATCTTTCATTGGGGTTTTTATTTAAAAGTTTCTTTACAATATTGATAAATTTCTTTGAATAGTGTGAGTTGGGAAATTCAAAATCCTTTTCCAAATGCGCTTTGTAAATTTCAAGCTCGTCGGTAGTTTCGAATGGGAAAGTTTTATATACAAGTCTGTATAATATTATTCCCAGAGAATATAAATCTACTCTGTAATCGTGAATTTCCTTTTTAAGTATTTCAGGAGCCATGTATTCAGCACTACCACGTATAACATCTTTATTATTATTTATTATATGTTGTGAGAATCCCAAATCTATTAATTTTATTACAGGTTTACCATCGACATTTTTGACTAATATGTTCTCAGGTTTTAGATCATAATAAATGTAATTCGATTGGTGTAAGTAATAGAGCGTAGAACAAATTTGCCTCAGTATTTCTCTAACAATATTTTCGTCTTCAAGATTATCATAAGCGAGGAGAGGTTTTCCATCGAAATATTCCAGTGTAAAAAATTTACTTCCCAATGATATGTCATTAATATCGGTGGTATTTTTCACCACTGAACCAAGATCATTAGTTGTGATAATATTCGGATGATTTAATTTTTTAAGAGTAAAATATTCGGAAATAAAATATTTTTTTTCCTCTTCATCAACATCATACGGTAAAATTTTCATTGCCGGTTTTTCCCCGGGGAATTCCTGATCCGTACATAAGAAAACGGCACTTCGCCCTTCTCCTAATTTTTGATGTATAAAATAACGTTCATTTATCATTCGTTTAACCTAGGATTAAGTTTTACATTAATTTCTTTGCCAAGATTATTAGCTACATAAAGAGTAAAAAACAATGTTATTCCTGGGAAAAATATCATCCACCAAGCTTGCGATAAATAGTTTTGCCCTGCTGCAATCATTGCTCCCCATGAGGGGTATAAATTTCCTGTTCCAAGACCCAAAAAACTAAGTGCCGCTTCGGCAAGTATAACATTGCCATATTGAAAAACCAAATTTACAATTACCGGAGCCAATATTAAAGGTAATATCTCCTTTAACAATAAGTTTCGTTTAGGCAAACCGATTAATTTAGCGCTTATAAAAAAGTCTTTTGTTTTCAATGAAATCACTTCACCGCGAACAATCTTGAATAAGCTCATCCATCCGGAAAAGCCTAATACAATTATAATTGATAATAATGAATTTCCAAAAAAAGCCAGGATCAGAATTATTAGAAATATTATGGGAAATGCCATAAACATATCTGTGAATCGGCTGATAATTGTATCGATGATTCCACCAATATATCCGGCTAAAAACCCCAAAGAAAGACCTAAAAGAAGCGATATAACTACCGAACCTAAACCAACAAACAATGAAACTCTTGCTCCATATACAAGCCTTGAATAAATATCTCTGCCTAATTCATCGGTTCCTAGAATAAACATTCTTGAAGTGATATAAGGTTTACCATTCTTAAACTGTAATTTTTTGTTGCTGATTTTTGTAGAAAATCCTTTTTGAAAATAAATTACACCCAAATCGACATGAACACTGTCTGCAAAAATAATCGATTCATTAAATATGTTTTTAACTACGAGTTTCTTTTGTGTGATAAATTTTCCTATATCGTTCAATGTTGTTTTACCTTTGTCCTTGAGATGAATCACCTTAACTACACTTAAAGGAGGAAGTAGTCTAGTTACACTCAAATTCTTCTGAAAATCAGGGTTGGAATCTGCTACAAACGGTGCAAATATAAAAAATATTGTGAGAATAATTAAGACTACCGCAGTAAAATTTAATCTTGATGATAAGATTGAAATCTTGTTTCTCTTCAAAAACAAAAATATTGGTAGAAAAACGATCATCAAAGCAGAAATTAAAGGATCGATCAAAGATAATGACAATTGATTAACGGCGAATGTATAATTGGAAAAGAAAAGGCCAATATATTCAATCAAAAGTATGTAAGAATTTATCACTCTGTTTAATCTGATTAACAGCAGTATTAAACAAAGCCCAATAATCAAATGCCATATTTTTAATGTTTTTTGCATTTAATTTAGTATTTCTTTCAAAAGTCTTTTATCTATTTTTGCTTTAAATAAATCGGCAATTAGATTACTGATAATAATTAGTACTCCCGATACAAATGTACAACCTATAACTAAGGGATAATCCCGGGATAGAATGGCGTTTATTGTTAAACGACCCATTCCCGGCAAACCGAATATAACCTCCGTAATCAAAGCCCCGCTGAATAATAATCCAAGCTCTACACCGGCAACGGATATCAAAGGACTCACGGCATTTGGAATAACATGTTTTTTGGTAATTTCCTTTTCCGAAAATCCATTAGCTCTCAAATTGAGTATAAAGGTCTGATTATAAACGTCCTCCAGGTTATCGCGTAAGTATCTGAAATAAATGGCAATCCCGCCTAAAGACAAGGTAATCAACGGTAAGATTAAGTGTTCTAAATGATCCCACAGTTTTCCGATAAATGATAATGAATATGAATTAATAGAACTAAATCCTGATGAGGGTAATAAATTAAATTGTACCGAAAAAATATAAATAAGTGAAACTCCGATTACGAAAGAGGGAATTGCATAAATCATTAAACTTGACTTTGAAATCAAATGATCGAGTTTTCCATTAATATTTTTTACTGCGAGAAAAGATAGCAGAAAACCAAAACCGATCTGAATAATAAAGCTCATCAATGAAAACATTAATGTGAATGGCAGGAAGTTCCAAATAACAGAGAGAACAGGAGCCCTGTATGTGTATGAAATTCCAAAATTACCCTTTATTAGATTACCGATAAATGATTCATATTGTTTAAAGAGGGGTTTGTCGAGGTTGAAAGACTCTTTTACTTTTTCAGCTAATTTAGGGCTTAATTCAGGCGATATAAATTTCTGAGTCGGGTTTCCTGGAGAAATTCGTAAAAGGAAAAAGATAAACGTAATTAACAGAAATAACACTATCAAAGAAGTAAATATTCTTCGAATAATAGTGTTTAATATTTGCTTCTTCATATCAAAGTTATTTATTAACCGACCAATTCCAGCAATGCAAAACCGCACCCAATGGGGTTACATTAATGCCTTTAATTCTCTTGTTATATACGACGATGTTATCTATCCAATATAAAAACGTAAATGGTTCATCTTTATATATAATATCTTGAATTTTTTTATTCAAATTGTTCCTTTTTTCTTTTGACTTTTCAACATCAATTTTATTCAGTAATGTATTAACCTGATGATTTTGATAACCGGCAACATTTAAAATATTTTCTTTTAAATTAGAATTCCAATATGGTTTTAAGTCTAACGGAATTGGAACAGACCAGCCCGCCATCCACGCATTGAATTTCTTATCAAACATTTTCCCGAAAAACACTTCAGGTTCAAGTGATTGAATTTTAACCTCGATTCCTACAATCCGTAAATTGTTTTGGATTATGCTGGCGGCGAATTGTCTTCTTGGATTTCCGGAAGGGATGTACAAGGTAAATGAAAATTTTTTACCGTTCTTATCCAATATACCGTCATTGTTGGAGTCTCTCCATCCTACTTGAGATAAAAGTTCTTTCGCTTTTCCCGGGTCATAGGAGCGGGGAATTAAGGTAGTATCTAATTCAGATTTAAATATTGGGGCTACCGGTCCGTAAGCTATCTCTCCATGATTATCTAAAAATTCACGCAAAATTTCTTCCCTGTTTATTGCATCGGTTAAAGCGGTTCTTACTCGATAATCGCCGAAAAATTGATTGGAAACTATTTTTTTACTTTTTTCGTATATGGATGGATTGAGATTATTCCATCCGATATAATCGTATTCACGTCCTTTGATAGCAGTAATCACTAAATTATTAGAGTTTCTTAGTATCGGGACATCATCTGCTCTTATATCCTCCATTAAATCTATTTCACCTTGTTTAAGCTGCGTTAATCTTGAAGTATAATCCGGTATCACTTTAAATATTAACCGGTCTATATTCCCCGGTTTATAAAGAAAAGAATTCTTGTTTGCTTGAAGAATTATCGACTGATTTTTATTCCATTTTTTCAAATAAAAAGCACCGTCAAAAACCGAATTATGATTTTTTTCGTAAGTTATCAGATTTTTTCTGTCAACATTCTTAAATACGTGTTCCGGGATTATGGGAATATTTATATCAACTAAGCTGGGTACGGCATCTTTTCTAAAATTAATAATTAATTCATACGGATTAACTACCTTAAAAGTCTTGGCTAAGTTAATATGCTGCGAGGAGTCGGTATATAAACTTTTAAAAGTTCCGAATAACCTACTTTGGACGAGAGGATCGGAATATACATCGAATGAAAATATTACGTCTTTTACCGTAAACGGGACACCATCAGTCCATTTTACATTTTTTCTGAAATAGAAAGTGATTGAAGAAGAATCTTTTGACCATTGCCAACTTTTTGCCAGCATCGGTTGAGGTATAAGTTCTCCTTTCGATGAATCCCATTGGAATTGCAGAGGACTTAGATAAAGCAATTCCGAAATATTACCTTCGTTTACAGTGAAGGAAAAAAGTGGGTTTAGTGATTCTACATCGGAGGAAATACCAACAACAACTCCGTTAAATTTTGTTGGTGAGCTTGTATTACATGCCGGTAAAATTCCGATGATTAATAATAGCAAAATAAAGTATATTTGCTTAAATCTCATTTGATCATCCGGTAGAAAATAATAATAATTACTTTGTTGTTAATTTATTATTTTGTTAGGTAAATACAAAAATTATTATGTGATTTTAAATGCTCAATGTATCTCTCAATTATGTTAGAATGAACAACTCGAATAATCTGTTAAGTAATATAAAATTTCAGTTGAAAGAAAGTCTTATTTATACAATCCTTGGTAAAAACGGGAGCGGTAAATCTACTCTCATAAAATCATTTACTAAATTGCTGGATCGAAGATGTTACAAGATCAATGGGGAAGTAATCTTTGAAGGAATTAATTTACTGACTCTTTCAAATAACGCACTATTAAAAATTAGGAAAGATAAGATAAAATATGTTTTTCAAGATTCGATTAACTGTTTTGATCACTTAAAAAGATTCGAATATTATTTTGACAACAGTCGGTCGGCTCCTGTTTAACGATATTCTTAAGCCTGGCATGCCTTACTACAACTGTGCGCTGGGCAAAAAAGGCTCTGTCTCCGCCCTGCTGGCAACCCTGGGCAAAATGAGCCCGGAGGAGCGCAAGACTGCGGGTCCGGCGCTCAATGCGCTGAAGGCCG
>CAJXGP010000057.1 GCA_913053915.1 uncultured Ignavibacteriales bacterium
CAGCTATAAGAGGGAATAAATTTTACTGGCATAAGTCAGCCAACTGGGAAAAAGATGATCAAACTATTGAAAATAAAAAAGATTATGAATCGATTATTAATCCTTTAAGAGAAAATCTTGAATTTACCGGCAAAATACGTTTCGAAAATCTTTCTGAAGTTGAATTAGGTACTTTATTAACTGCATTGGAATTACCGGAAGGCTGCTGCCATAAAATAGGTATGGCTAAGCCTTACGGTTTGGGTTCAATAGAAGTAAAAGCAACTCTTCATTTATCAAAACGTAAAAAACGTTATCAAAATTTAATCAATGAATGGAATAATGAAATTCCTGAATCTTCTGATATTAATGAAAACAAAAGTAGATTTAAAAATGAGTTTGCATACTATGTAATGAATAATATTTCTGATAATACAAAAGGAACAGACGAATATAAGAATAATGATTTATGGTTATTGGATAGGTTTAAGGAACTAAAAAAGATGTTGACATTTAATCATGGTATTAATAGAAATGATATTTCTTACATGGAATTAGGTGAGGAATATAGAAAAAGAAAAATTCTTCCACTACCGAGTAAGGTGTAATAAATGGAAATGCAGAAATATCCAAATATTTACTTAACTAAATTTCTCTTTAACCTTGAAGCCCTGGAAGATATGCTCCTTCCTGAATACAAAGGCTCAACAGTCAGAGGTGCATTCGGATGGGAATTTAAAAATACTGTGGGTCCATTAGAACCGGTATTTGATTTTGTATTTGATTCCAAAGCGGAAGGTGATTTGCCTAAGGAATTAGAAGGAGTTAAAAAAGTACCTCATCCACTGATAATTGAACCGCCTATATTTCATAAACGCAATATTAGCAAGGGCGAAGTTTTTACTATCACTTTAACTGTAATAGGTGAATCCGATAATTTTACTCCTTTTTTTGTTCAGACAATAAAAAATATGGGTAGAAAAGGATTAACTTCTAAAGGTAAGCATTTGAAATTAGTTAATGTTTTTAATATTGCTGCGGATGATTCACTTCATCTAATTTATGAAGATTATAAAAGCGTATTGAAAACAGCTTATAAAAGAATTACTCTCAAACAAATATTATCCAAAATAAATTACAACTCAAATATTATTAAACTTGATTTTCAAACGCCATTTAATATTCAAAAAGACGGTAAGGAATTAATAGGAGAGATGGAGATTAAAAGCTTGACCCCGGAAATTATAATAGAAAATTTAGAAAGACGTTTTAGGCACCTTGCCTGGCTTTATTGTAATTCAAAATTCGAGAAACAAATATTTGATGTATCCGAAATAAAAATTTCAAAGACCAATCTGAGCGAATTTAAGTTAATAAGAAAAAAGAATAATAACATAAACAAGGACAAAACATCGGAAATATTTTACGGATTGATAGGTAATATTGTTTTGGAAGGCAACTTGTCCAACATTCTTCCTTTGATATATGTTGGCGAGCAGATACATTTCGGTAAAAAAACAAGTTTCGGTTTCGGTAAATATAACATTTTAAATTTGTAATCTAAAAATAATCCGTATAATGAAATTGATATTGTTTGTACAAAAAATACTCAAATACTGAAAATTTGAAAAATGATTTTTTATGATTTGCGCTGCTGCCACCGACCCCGCCAAAAAAAAACTGCGGGCAAGCATTCGGTGGCAGAATAGAATTGTTCTTTGAAATATTGAAGACTGTTTGATAGTCTTAATTTAAGGGGGTGGAATAAAATAAGTTATCGAATTATAATTCCTAAAGTGTTTAATAACAGTTATTTATTCTTGCATTATATTCAAGTTATTCTATTCCACCCCCTAAGTCGATTCATTCAGACAATAAGAGAAAAATAAAAATTATGGTTAATTCCGGTAAGTTGTGCGGGTTAAATTAGTTATGGTATTTAGTTAATGTAAGCTCCATAAATAAAAACTTCTCTTATCGTTTTCTTTAGGGCAAACAATAACCGATGTGAGAAAAACAGGTAAAACGGTGCTTGAAAATTGCAAATAATCGCAGTATTTTTATATGGAATTTCTCTTATTGCAAAAATTGGAAGTAATTAACTTGAAAAGAGAAAAATAAATTGTGCAAAAATAGAATAAAAACGAAAGATTAGAGTCAATTTAGTCAAAAAAATGAAAGTAGCTACGGTATATATTAGATAGAAAAGAGAAAAAAATAAGTGAGGACGGTTAAGTAATGGGATTACAATACTTTAAACATTCATTTGGAAGAGAGACAAAAATGTATTATTTTGTAAGTGGTTGATAAATATACTAAGTATCTATTGAAGCCTTGATTGAAAGGATTGATATTGATTTTCTTTTAGAGTAGTTTAACCAAAGCGGATTTCCTGTAAAGAGATGGAATAAAATAAGTTATAGAATTACAATCTCTAAAGTGTTCATTAACGGTTATGGGGCGTTAATATATGAAGAATAAATTATTAGCTGAACAAATTTTCATAGTAAAAATATCATCATATTATTTGACTAAAAATGAATTCCAGAAAAATGATCTAAGAGAAATTTACTATCGTCAACTTTCCTGGATAAAGTCAATAATAATTAAAAAAGATAAAAGAATTAGTTACGAAATTAGAATTATTTATAATCCTGATATTGATTCTCAGATCAAAAATGAAATCAATTTTTATATAATTATACGATCGGGCAAAATTGGTAAAAAACAATTTATAAATTATTGTAAAAACTTTTATGACCTTGCGGTAAACAATTATTCAAATTATGATTTTGAAATTATAGATAGTAATAATTCAGATATAGTATTTAATCCTTTTGATGTAAATTTTGTTTCTGAGATAAAACGTCAATCAGAGATAATTAAATTAGATACCATTGAAGAAAAGCCGGTTAAAAAATTTGGCTTAGTTTCAAATAATAAAGAGGATGGAACTAATAGCTCCCAATCACAAATTTACCACGTTGCTCCTTTTCCAATAGGGAAAAATTTTGCTAATACATTTTTCAAACAATTATCCGTCTCAGACTCAAAATATATTTTTTCAATAACACTTCAGCCGATTGACCCGAATAAAGAACTTGTTGACCTTATTAATAAACAGATTATTATATGTGAAAAATTTGCTCAGTTAAATTTGTCACAATCCAGTGATGTAAATGAATTGTTTCCTGCTCTTAGGGAAAAAGCAAGGTATTATCAGACTTTTCAGAATAATATTTTAAAATCTATAAATGAAAACCCACTATTATTACAAATAATTGTGGGTTCTAATAATCCTTTATCTGAAATTCTTGTAAACTTATTTATTTCTTATCTGACAGAACTAAATGTTGAACCTAATTTTATAACTCATAGATATTCATCAGAGAATATAAATTTAGAGATAAGAAAGATATTTCTAAAAGATAAAAACGGTACCAAAAATATATTTGGAAAATTAAATTCTTTTTTTGATAATGGTGATTATCAATCAAATATTGAATTCTTGTTGGAGCATAATATAAGTTTAGAAGAGGCTGCAGCAATATTTTCACCTCCCGTGCTGTTGCAGGAAAATTTAGATGGAATTGACGTTAAAAGATCGCCACAAATTCCAACATTTGAACATTTCCCTTCAGGGGGTGTTGAATTAGGAAATAATTACTATGGAAACAAGGTAAAAAGTATAAAAATAGTTGATGATGATAGAAGGCGACACCAATACATTATTGGACAAACGGGGACGGGAAAAACTACTTTGTTAAAAAACATGATTATTTCCGATATAAAAAATGGAAATGGTTTATGTGTAATAGATCCTCACGGAGATCTTTTTAAGGAACTCCTGGTTACGATTCCACAGGAAAGAATAAAAGATATTGTTCTAATAGACCCAACTGATATTAATTATCCTGTAGGAATTAATCTTTTAGAATATCGGAATAAAATAGATAGATATTTTATAGCTCAGGAAGTAGTTTATATATTAAGCAAACTACTTATTGATGAATATGGAGCAACATCATTATCTACTTTTGCGGGTCCAATTTTCTTTCAGCACGTAAAAATGAATCTATTACTTGCTATGTCGGATCCCGAAATAAAAAGTACACTTTTTGATTTTTATAATATTTTTCAAATTAAAGATTATTGGAAAAAATGGTTGCCTTTAAAAATTTCAGACACACATCTTGAAAATTGGGTAGGTTCGGTTTTGCCTAATACTGATTATTCAAGACAAACTAGTGAAGGGATTTCTGTAGGTACTTATATTAGCAGCAAGTTTGAACAATTTTTATTTGATCCACTTTTACGTAACATTTTTTCACAATCAAACTCTACGATTGATTTTAAAGATATAATGGATTCCGGTAAAATTCTTTTAGTAAATCTTTCCAAAGGGCGTTTGGGGGACATGAACTCTAGTCTTATAGGGCTTATATTAGTAGGCAAGATTTTAATGGCAGCACTATCTCGTGTTAATTCAAAAGAACGACCAGACTTTTATCTTTATATAGACGAGTTTCAAAATGTTACAACTGACTCTATCTCAACAATACTCTCAGAGGCTCGCAAGTATAGACTTAGCCTGAATATAGCGCATCAGTATATAAAGCAACTTGAAGATGGTATTCGCGATGCAGTGTTTGGCAACGTTGGCTCAATGGCGGTGTTTAGAGTAGGTTCAGAAGATGCGGAGTTTTTAGAGAAACAGCTCGCGCCGACTTTTGGAGCAGAAGACATTATGAACATTGAGAATTTTAATGCTTATGTTAAGTTGCTTGTAGGGGGCTCACCGAAAGAGCCGTTTAATATGCGGACTATGCCACCACAAGAAGGACATCAGGACGTTGTAGATAAAATCAAAGAGCTTTCATACCTTAAACATGGCCGTCCACGCGAAGAAGTAGAAGCAGAGATAGCAAAGAAGTTTGGGGGGTAGAGTTGATTTGAAGTATGGGCATGGTATAGTCTAGGCATGAGTACGAAAGAAATAAAACAAATAAACACAGAACTGTCTGCGCTCAAGCGTGAAGTTCGCGTGTTGCGTTCGCTTGTTGTTGGTACATCAAAGAAAGATCCTGAAGGAGAATACAAACCTTCCTTTGTTCGTGAAATGAAAAAACGAATGCAAGAAAAACCAATAGGAGAGCTGAAATCGCTAAAAGAAATTCGCTCTAGATTTTCTTAAATAAAACATGCGTTTGTTGTATCATCGTGAATTTGAAAAAGAAGCACAAGATCTTCCTGTTGCAACGAGGCGAAAATTAGAAAGACTGCTACCCATTATTGTTGAAAATCCTTTTCATTCACTTCTGCACACAAAGCCACTAACTGGCGACTTGCGTGGAAAGTACTCATTCCGCATCACACGCGACTGGAGAGTGTCGTTTGTTTTTCTGGAAGAGGATGTGGTGTATCTACTCTCCGTTAAGCACCGTAAAGATATTTATAGATAATAATTAAGCACGGCCGTGCTAATTCAAAGAAGTTTGAGAATTAATTTTTTATTAAAATAATCAGTAAATAAATATTATGTTTCGATATGAAAGTGTGCCAGATACAGGAGGGGAAAGAGATGGGCAAAAGGCAATGAGAGAAATAGCAAAAAAAGCAGAAGAGGTTATGGGAGACGATGAGTACCGTAGGCTTCTGTCAAAAATGACTACAGGCGAAGAGCTTAACGCAGAAGACAAAGAACTTCTGGCGCAAGTAAAAGACTCATTAGATAAAAATGAGTAATATTGCCTGAAGCTATATATTGTGGTATTATAACAAATAGTTAAAAGTACAAAGAGGTAATACGAATGACTAAATCACATAGTCTAGTGCGAGCGGAAGCAATGTGCGAGTGTTTGAGAGAAAATGGCATGTCTATACAAATGATAAAACAGCTCATATTTCGCATCGCAGAGGATTCACTAACTGACGAGGATAAAGAAGCCCTGAAGGGATTGGCAAGACGTGTTAACGAAAAAGTACCACAAACCCTAAATTAATTGATATTTACCCACCAGAGCATTATTTGAGGCCCCTACAAAGGGGCCTTTGTTTTTGTGTAAAAAATGAGTTATTATTAATTTAATTATATGAGTACGGAGGGATTTAAAGATACAAATAATGAAGATGAAAAGCCTGCCAAAGACAGCGTAGTTCTTACTTCAGAAAATATGGGTGGTGGCTCAAGGACAGATGAACATCAAGTGCGCAATGAGTACAATAGGCACACTAACAATGAAGAAAAAGAAACTCTTGAAAAAGAGCTGGCCGTACTTGAGGAGAACAATAAAAACATTGGAGAAGAAGCTGAAAGAAGCGTAGGTACTTCTGAAAGCGAAGAAGAAGTTATGCAAGAGGTTGAAGCAAGCAATGAGCAGGCAGAGACAGAAAGGGAGCTGGAGAATCTTACAGAAGATGAGCGAGAAAAAATTGGATGGGGGTTGCATAATGTTGGCTATAAAATTGAAGCAATTAAAGATAAAGTTTTTGAGAGTACATATTCTAAAATTTCGGAGCGACTGAATCCAAATAGTACTATGGGCAGGTTCTTCTCTTCCTTAGGGGATCAGTTTACAGAAAAAGGAGAGGGAGCTAGAAACGCTATTCTAAATATAGAAGATAAAAGGGCACAAGGAGATAGCACAAAAGTAATGGAGAAGCTTGGTAATGTTGGTTATCTTACTGGCAATCTTCTTAAATACGGAAGAATAGTAACTGATGCTGCGGGCTGGACTGCTACATCCGTGTATCGTTCGGCAATGCTCGGAAGCATAGCGGCGGCATCTGGATTTGATGCTGCAAAAGAAGCACGTCTGAAAAATGAAGAAGTTATAGACAAAACAAGAGTCCAAGATATGGATAAAGCTGCAGATGAGGCGTGGGCTATACATCAGAGCGCGATGCAGAAAAAAGAAATGGGAGAAGAAGTTGCTCAAGCCACTGAACATAATTGACAGTTAATCAGAGACTCTTTAGCTTTTTTTAGTTCGACTTTTTTGTTTAATTTCACATCAATAAACTCCATAAGTTTTTGCACTTGTTCCGTCTTTTTAATCCTCCGTGCTCCCGCAAGTCTTCTTCGTTGTTTGGCTAAATATCTTTGATACGTTCTCACAATCGTAAACGCTTTTTCTTTGTCACTTTTCCATAGTTCGTAGAATGCCATCGGTGTGAGATACCCAAGCGCTTGGTGCGGTCTCACGAAGTTGTAGAAATATTCCCACTCCTCCGTTGCTTCTTGTTGTTCCTCAAACGTTTTTTTGAAACCGCCTTTCTGATAAAACTCGAGTTCATCCGTGAGGTGTGACCTCTCGACTCTCGGATTATCAGTTGGAGTCCCTGCGTTTGAGTAGAAGTGGAAGACGGTGTCTTTTTTGAGCAATTCACGAAACTCTTTCATGTTCTCACTTCCATTGTCGGTATTCTGACATGCGACAACGAAAGGGAACTTCTCTTTCGACCTCCGGTGCGCAACAGCGGAGTTTACTGCGGTACTGTCTTCTGCGAGCTCCAGTGCTCGTATTCTGGTAAAGGAGTCTGTTTCGGTATGTTGATACCAGAAGCTTTCTCCTCGTGTCAGGGGAACCACATTTCCGCTTGGTTTTGCAACATATTTCATGTCTTTCTCCACGAGCGCTCCCGGCGCCATATCTTTGATCGCTTTTGGTGGGCGATATCGCACGAACAACTCTGCATCCGGTTTCTCTCGATCCATCTTTGCTTTCCATGCCTGCTCGTTCTTCTTTGATATCTTAGGGTCAATCTTCTCGTGCTTATGCAGGTACTTGTTCACTGTGTTTGGACTCACTTTGATATGGTTATCTCGCAGAAGCACTATGGCGATTTTTTGTTTACCCCACACATTCTTTGACATCGCTCTCACTTCAAGTATTTTGTCCTCCACTTCTTTCGGTATCCTTTTTCTGTTCCTTGTATTTTTTGGCGCTTTCGACTCCGGCTCAAGTGAACGCGGATCTTTGCCACTCTTTTCAAAAACCGCTTTCATCCCCGACAACCATTGTCGAGAGATTCCAAGCTTCCTCGCGCTCTGTGTCACATTTCCTCTCTGTTCGTAGTAGAGCGTATACAGCCACCGGATCCTCTTTTTGACTTCACCTGACAGTTGGTAATGGTTTGGGTTTAACTTCTTTTCAGCGATGTTTCTCATACGCTCAAGGCTACGCCTTTTGATGGCTTTCAGCCAGTCATTTTCCGGTGGTATTTTCACACTCCGTGCACTTCGCATGTTTTTCATTGTTTTCAACGAGCTCGTCTACTGTCAACTATACACTGACCCAGTGCAAAGTGAGTTCTGAGAATATACAAAAAGCATATGAAGAAAACATACCCAAAGATATTTTAAAGCGTCTTTCAGAGAATCCGCAACCAATGACAGGAACAGGCATATTACAGCGGGTTTTTCAAAAGCACGTTGAATGGAGTGCTTCTCGCATGAACAGTAAGTTTGAAAAAATTGACCAGGACGTAGGGCTTTCAATGGAAGAGAAAGAGAATAGAAAAGGTGCCATATTGGGTAGATTCGGACGGTCGCGGATGCTTAAAGATTTTGATCGTTTAGTAACACAACAAGGTACAGTTGATGCTCTTGGAATGTCTGCACGTTATGCAGAAAAAGGCTCAAAAGCTGTTGTTTATGCAATGATGGCAGATAGCATTTATAAATTATGGGACGGTGTTTCGGAAGTGTTTTCTTCTAATATTGAAGATAGTTCAGTAGATGTTGCAGAATCCACAGATACAACAACTCACGAACAAAGTGGAGGACATTTTAATGCAAATTTACCTGAAGAATTAAACACAACAGCACAG
>CAJXGP010000058.1 GCA_913053915.1 uncultured Ignavibacteriales bacterium
GAACTCCCTTAAATACAAAGCGGAATTAAATTTAATGAGAAACCAAAACTTAGATATTACTAATTTTGAAGAGAAAATAAATGCATTTAAAATACCTAAATTAATAACCATCGCAAGTGGTTTTATTCCGATGGCATGTAACAAATCTTTTAAATAAAAATATAGTACAATTACCGCTATCCCGAATAGTAAAGAATTACCGAGAGATAAAACTACTGATCCGGCAGAATAAAAAAATAACCTATAAAAAAGAAGCACAAGAGAAATTATCACAAATGCCTGCAATTTATAGCTCTTTATTACTGTTCTAACAATAGGTCTCATATTTTCGATAATAATTAAAAAATAAATTCAGTTTTTAACGAGCTCCAAATTAAATAAGGGGAATGCCATTTATGAGTTCATTCTAAAAAGCTTAATAGAGTCACTCTGAATCAGCGAGGCAACTGAAGAATCTCTTATTTTACAATGGATTAGAGATTTATCATTTTCCGCCTGAGGCAGACAGTCAGTTCAGAATGACGCATCAGTACTTTTTAGAGTAGACTCATTTATCAAAGTAAAACTATATTTAACTAACTCTTAAAAAGCAAATTACGTTAAAAAATGATATATGTAAAGAAAAGTTTTATATGCGGTAAAAAATTAGGATAATATTATCATCATAATTTGTGCCTAGTCGGAACACTCAGCTTTCTCCCAGTGGAGGTTAGAAAATATTATTTATTTTTAAGCTTTACTTATTGCGCCAAAGAGAAAAATATTGATAGGATTTTGAAGCTGTTAAAATATGTTTTAAAACGAAAATAATAGAAAAATTACCCACAACAAGTTTCTCTCTCAGTAAGCGGGAGACTTGAGTAAATTTGATTTTTATTGTTATTAATTAACTGCTCACCTTACGCAAAATATTAAATATGAATAGTCACAACCTTCAGGTCGTGGGCAAATGATAGTGTCATTTCGATACCGACGAAGTCAGGGAGAGAAATCTTTTTTTGACGAAAAGTGAAAGATTTCTCAGTCGAAGACTCCTTCGAAATGACAGTTTATTAGTTGTATAACACTCTCTAAAAGTCGTGGCTATAAATTGTAAAATAATGCGTAACATAACTAATTAAAATAAATTTCATACAACACGGGAGAACATTAAAGCGTTGCCGGTTATTCCCGGCACAGAAATTTTTATAGTGAATTACAGTTTCCATTGTTCAAATTATAATAG
Organism: uncultured Ignavibacteriales bacterium; assembly: GCA_913053915.1. The sequence continues at coordinate 1,226 of CAJXGP010000058.1, forward strand.
TATTTGATTTTTTCTTAGGTGGAATTTTGATTTTGAACTCTTTCTTCATATTCTGAATTTCTTTTCTGAATTTATCCATTTCTTTTTGAAGTTGTAGCATCTGTTTTTGGAATTGTTTTCCTTGAAAAATCATTGTAGAGCCGTTGAAAAAACGTTTAAATATGGATGCTAAGGAATCAGGATTATTTTTAAATCTCTTAAACTGCTGCGTGAATAACGAATCCGGTTTATAATTATTCGATTTGCCCGATGGACCAAATCTGAAAGTTTTGAAATTGAAATCATAGGATTTAGTAGGATTATTATAATGATATTTAAAGCTATAACTTTTGCTTCCGCCTTTCCGGAAATCCGGTGGAATATCAAATGAAAAGACCTTGAATTTATTTGCAGTTTCATCAAGCTTCTTTAAAAAAGAATCAAAATGAGGTAATCGGATATTTGGGATAGGAATATCTCCTAAATGGACAGTGCAAGAATTAGTATCAAAATAAACCTTAAAATGTTTATCCCACGAAGAATCCCTTTTTAATTTGACAAGCCCTGTATCAAAATTGAAAGATATTTTGAATGCATTCAGTCGCTTTGCAGATTCGCCAACATTACTCTTCAATTCCTTTTTCATCTTCTCAATTTTATGTTTAAACTTTTTCATATCGAAGTTAAAGGAATCGGAAAAGATTGTATCAGGAGTAAAAAATATATACTGATTGCTCTTGGAAGCTTTAACTTCATGGACAAGTTGAGCAACAGTTTTATTATATTTGGAAAAACCACTTGGGACGGCTTTGTCAAACTGTTTTTTATTTGATTTAACTGCAAAAGTTAAAAGATCTGCAGTTAAGGCTTTATTGTAATTCCAGAGATTTGGGTTAATCGCAATAGTATTTTTATTATTTACAAGAATTTGATTTTGCAAATCACCGGCATAAGAAGTTAAGATTGAATCAACTTGCAATTGTTGTTTTTTATTTAACTTTAACCGCTTAACAAATTTGTTTAGATTGTTATTAGCCGGTTGCATGGCGGCAGTCTTTATTTCGAAATACCGATGTCCGTTCGGGTCCGAGCCAAGTTGCAAAAATTGATTTTTTCTTTCATCAAGCGGTAACCTATGAAAAAATGCGAAATTAAAGATATCTTCATTAGAAAGATCGGCGGCATATAAAAGAGGTTTTAAATTTTGTTTATAAAAAGCCTTAATATTAGATTTTTGTGAGTTCAGCAAATTATTCATAATACCGGGATTAAGCTTCAATACAATCATAAGGATTGTAGTTATCACTGCTACTCCGATGACGGGAAACCACTTTCTTGTACCCCTAAAAAATGGTTTTTTAAGCCTGATATTTGCTGCTAATCGAGTTTCAAAATAAGGATTTTCTTCGATAGTATTTACAGATTGTATCGTAAGTTGTTTAATCTTTTTTAATTCAGTAAGTTTTTTCCGTAATTCTTTAGATTTTTTTAATTCCTCCTCTAATTGTTTTTTTTCATCTTCAAAAAGTTCTCCGTCGATATAAGCCGACAACCGTTCATATTTTTTTAAGCTTTTCTTCATCACATCAACTCCTGTTCATAAGGTTTTAAAATATTTTTTAATCCTTCACGAGCTCTAAAAATACGAGATTTAACCGTACCGATTTCACATTGAATAGATTCGGCTATTTCTTGGTAACTTAAACCTTCTATATCTTTTAATAATAACGGAATACGAAGTTTCTCGGGTAATTTGGAAATTGCATTTTGTACAATCTCCTTTATATCGATATTTTCTTGATTAGGTGTATATCCGAATTCATGTTCCCATTCATTTATAGGTGAAAAAATGCTTCTTATCTTCATTTTTCTTAAATAATCTTTACATTTATTCACCGTTATTCTGTATAACCAAGTTGTAAATTGTGATTCAAATCGGAACTTATTCAGGTTTTTATAAACAATCAAAAAAACTTCCTGCGAAATATCATCCACTACATCGTGGTTATTGACGGTGATAAAAACAATACTCCTCACTTTCTCCTTATGCCTTATCATAAGAATACTAAAAGCCGATTCATCGCCTTCAATAAATCTTTTTATTAATGAAAAATCATCATCTAAATTTAAAACCTGTGCTTGATACAAATCTTCTTTGTTTTCCTTATAATTTTTATTCATTTTTTAGACGTATTCTCATTTTCTTTGTTCCGTAAGATATATATAATTTATCAACCGTTAAAACAACTCTTAAAAGAATAATAAAAGTAATTCTCCAATACTATTGCAAAAGAATTGTCATCTAATTAAATTAGATTAAAAAAATAAGGAGTTATGCATGAAAACCAAAGTAAAAGAACAATATGAAGCAGTAGTAATTGAGTTAAAAGGAAATGTTATGGGAGGAGAGGATACCAAAAACTTCAATGGATTGCTTCACAAACTAATTGATGAAGGGAAAAAAAATGTTGTGGTAAATTTATCGGAAGTTAAGTTCATGAATAGCTCCGGTTTAGGGATGCTAATTGGTGGTTTGACTACCATGAAAAAAGCTAACGGTAATTTAAAACTTGCACGAACGACAGAGAAAATTGAGAGTTTATTGGTTATCACAAAATTAATTACAATATTTGATTCTTATGATTCGGTTGAAGAAGCTGTTCAGAGCTTTAAAAATTAATTTTTTTCCGAATTTATTTTTTTTTGAAAATCGAAAACTCCGGGTTTTATAAATTCCCGGAGTTTTTATTTGCTTATTTCGATTATAAGGGAAAGTATATGAGTGTTAAAATTCTTGTCGGCAGCCAATGGGGCGACGAAGGTAAAGGGAAAATAGTTGATATTTTAAGTGAAAATTTTGATATAGTTGTAAGATATCAAGGTGGAGCAAATGCAGGGCATACCGTAGCTATCGGCAATAAGCATTATATTCTGCACCTGATTCCTTCCGGCATTTTAAGAAAAAATGTCATTTGTGTAATAGGAAACGGTGTAGTAATCGATCCGAGCGCTTTACTTGAAGAAATTGAACTATTGAAGAAAAACGGAATTCAAGTAGATGACCGGTTGTTTATCAGCCATAATGCACATTTAATAATGCCGTACCATAAACTTCTTGATTCAATTAGTGAAAACAGTGAACAAAAAATAGGGACAACCGGGCGAGGAATAGGTCCGTGTTATATAGATAAATATGCCAGAAAAGGAATTAAAATAGTCGACCTGTTAAATAGAGAGTCGTTGGAAAAAAAAATCAGAGAAAACTTAAAAGAGAAAAATAACCTTTTAAGAAAACTTTATAATCACGATGAATTGGATGTGGAAGAAATTATCAATCAATATTTAGATTTTGATTACCGGATTGATAAATATATTACAGATGTTCCGTTGTATTTGAACAAAGCAATACAAGAGAATAAATCTATTTTAATGGAGGGTGCACAGGGTGCGCTGCTCGATATTGATCACGGAACATATCCGTATGTTACATCATCAAACCCTACTTCGGGCGGTGCTTGTACAGGCTCTGGAATTCCTCCTACAAAGATTGATTCCGTCATAGGGATAGTTAAAGCATATACAACAAGAGTAGGACTCGGCCCTTTCCCAACTGAGTTGCAGGATGATGAAGGAGAAAAATTAAGAAAAGTAGGCGCTGAATTCGGCGCTACCACAGGTCGTCCAAGAAGATGCGGTTGGTTTGATTCTTTTCTAGTGAAATATTCATCTATGATCAATGGAATTGATTCGACGGCAATAACTAAATTGGATGTGCTCAGCAGTTTTGATGAAATTAAAGTTTGCATCGGTTATGAATTGAACGGTAAAAAATTAAAATCATTTCCGACCGATGTTGAAAGATTATCAAAAGTTAAACCGGTTTACGAAAAGCTACCCGGATGGAAAACCGATATATCCGGATATAATTCGTTTGATGAACTTCCCAAAGAGACAAAGGATTATTTATCCTTCATTCAAGATCACTCCGGCATCAAAATTCAAATAATTTCCGTGGGACCTAAAAGACAACAAACTTTTTTCGCAACATGAAAAAATTATTTATTGCAGTAGTATTTATTCTGCCGTTTTATTCATTCTCTGTCCCGGCACAAAGTTCAAATTCAGAAATATCATTAGATTTAATTTCCCCACCGCCACATCAAGAATTGGAATTGAAAAATTTCGGTTTATATTGGATAATCTCTATATTTGTAGGATTTTGGAATCAATTTTTTTACTCGTAGAACCGGCATTCATAATAATTCCGAATCAGGAAAAATTGTTACCAACTAAAATATTTCGGGAAAAAATAGCCATGACAATTTTTGATACAATAGAAAAATTTTATGAGGAATATAATTAATGAAGATGTTAGGAGGACCGAGATCCTTTCATATTAAGATTTTACTTCTGTTTATTGCTATAATTATTGCAGGAGGTACACTCTATTATACCCAAAATTTAGTTGAACATCTTCAGACTAAAGAAAGACAAATACTCCAATTATATGCAAGAGGAATTGAATATGTTGCAAACACTTCATCTCAAAATACAGATATCACCTTTCTTTTCGATAATATAATTAAACCAATCGATTTTCCATTAATTCTTACCGATGCTAATGATAATGTTAATATAAACAACAGTAAGGAAGATATTAGAAATATTGATTATGATACCACAATGTCCGGAAAAGAATTACAGGAATTTTTTGCAAAAAAGATAAAAGAAATGGACAAACTGCATCCTCCTTTATTAGTAACATATCAAGATTCGGTTATACTAACGAAAATTCACTACGGTGACTCAAATTTAATTACTCAATTGAAGTACTATCCATATTTTCAAATTATTATTGCTGCTTTATTTATAATATTAGGTTACATCGGATTCAGCAATATTAAAAAAAGCGAGCAAAGTAATATTTGGGTAGGCATGGCAAAAGAAACGGCACATCAATTTGGTACACCGATTTCCAGTTTAATGGGATGGCTTGAAATGTTAAAATTGCATTTTGATGATCCGGATAAAGTTATAGACATTACCGAAGAAATAAACAATGATGTTGAAAAATTAAATAAGATTACTTATAGATTTTCAAAAATAGGCGCCGCACCAGAATTAAAACCATACATAGTTTATAATGTAATTAAAAATGTAGTTGAATATTTTCAAAGAAGGCTACCACAATTGGGAAAGGGTGTTGAATTAACACTCAATGGAGATCAAAAATCAAAAGTAAAATTAAATTCTGAGCTTTTTGAATGGGTTATAGAAAATTTAATTAAGAATGCACTCGATGCAATAAATCATAAAAATGGGAAAATATATATAAATGTTTCTGCCGGTAAAAAAACTGTTGAAATAGAAATCTCGGATAATGGGAAAGGAATTGATATAAAAAGGCGCAAAGATGTCTTTCGCCCAGGTTACAGCACAAAAAGAAGGGGATGGGGTTTAGGCCTGAGTCTTTCGAAAAGGATAATTGAAGGATATCACAAGGGGAAAATATTTGTGAAAAGCTCAGTACCGGATGAAGGTACAACTTTTAAAATCACTCTCGATAAATATATCTAATTCTTTGTTGCTTAAATTTTCATATCGATTTATTGTCCGGCAAATCAGCTCATCGCCAGCATCCGTTCAATCGGTTTTAAGGCAAGCTTCATCAAGTTAGGCTCTAAAGTTATCTGCGGCTCTTTATTTTTCATACAAAAAAACAATTTCTCCATTGTACTTAGTTTCATATACGGGCATTCATTACAACTACAATTTTTGTCAGGTGGGGCTGGAATAAAGTACTTGTCAGGCATAATTTTTTGCATTTGATGAATAATTCCTACTTCAGTTGCAACTATATAACTACTCGAATCATCTTCCCGCACAAACTTTAAAAGCTTGCTGGTTGATCCAATAAAATCTGCACTGTTCAGAATTACATCTTCGCATTCGGGATGAGCAATAATTTTACTACCGGGATATTGAACCAGCAGATCGATTATTTTTCTTTCGCTAAAGGTTTCATGCACTATACATGTACCTTCCCAAAGCAGCATATCTCTACCGGTTTTTTTTATTAAATATTTACCGAGATTTCTATCCGGGGAAAATAATATGGGCTGTTCTTCAGGAATTTGATTAATTATTTTTTCGGCATTGCTTGAAGTACATATTATATCGCTCAATGATTTAACTGCAGCCGAACAATTTATATAAGTAATTGCCAAATGATCAGGATGTTTTTTCCTGAAGTTTTTAAAAAGAGGCGCCGGACAACTATCTGCCAAAGAACAACCGGCTTCAAGATCCGGTAGTAAAACAAGTTTATTCGGATTTAATATTTTAGCCGTCTCAACCATAAAATGGACTCCGGCAAAAACTATTACATCCGCATCAGTAGCTTTTGCTTTTCTGGCTAACTCTAAGCTATCACCGACAAAATCTGCAATATCTTGTATTTCGGATTCTTGATAATAGTGCGCTAATATAACTGCATTAAGTTCTTTTTTTAATCTGATAATTTCTTTTTCTAGATCTACCTGTACATCAATTTCAAAATCCAACATTTATTGACTCCTAAGAAATAATAAAATTTATAATACAAAAAGTAATAAAATTGTCTCATAATAATTAAACTAAAAAAAATTTATTATTATGAGATGCAGGGCAATGTTCGTAGAAGCTGTTTTCAACAATTTTAACTTTGGCATATAAATTGATATATAAGAGATGAAAATAGAAAATAGTTTTAAGCATATATCTCCCCAAAATTAACTACCGGGCTTTACTTCAAAGTCCGGTAGCATACCTTCTAACCCAATTAGTTACAAACATTAATATAAATTAATTGGTTTGTTTAAAAAACCAAAACACTCGCAGTTTCATTATTACAAAATTTGAAATTTATCAGATTTTCAAGTTCTTTCAGATGACCGTTCCTAATTTACCGGAGAATGACTTTAATAGCCCGGATTCATAAAATATTACAATGGCTTTGAAGCAAACCTGACACGTAATAATCACTTCTTACATGTAATTTTTACCGGTTATTTTAACTTTCTCAAATTAAATCTTGTGAAACGGTTAATTTTCTAAGTTTTTTTAATGGCACATAATTTGATACTTATAGGGTGAAAATAGAAAATAGTTTTAAGCATAGCACTCCCTCCATTATTAGTTACAAAGACCTGTCGGATGCTCCCTCAGTCGACAGGTCTTTCCTCTTTAAACATTTTATAAAATTATTTGTTAAAAGCCCCCGATAACTTAATTTTTTATGTCATTTTGATTGGAGTGAATATTTTAATTTATCCTGGTAATTTTTCAATCATTCAGTTCCTTCGAAACGGCACTTGCATCTTTTCCTTCATATTGAGCAAAAAAGGAATTCCCTTATACCATAATAAATCTATCTGTATTTTGGTATTCACAAAAGACCTACCGACAAATGAAGCACGGATAAAATTAGAATAGAACCATTGCTAATAGGTAGTAAAATGAATGATTTTGAAATATAATTGCGATACACCGGA
>CAJXGP010000059.1 GCA_913053915.1 uncultured Ignavibacteriales bacterium
CAAACTAGTTAATAAATCAATCAATTCAAGTGATATTTTTAATTCCGCGGTTTGGCAAAATGTTTTGAAAAAAGGTAAGAACGGCGGAACGGTTCATTTTATAGGATTACTTTCCGACGGAAATGTGCATTCACATATTAATCATCTTTTCGCTCTAATTAACAAATGCGCTGAAGAAGGTATTAAAAATGTGCGTGTACATATTCTGCTGGACGGTAGGGATGTTCCCGGTAGAACGGCTTTAAATTATATAAAACCGACAACCGGGCTGCTAAATAAAATTTCAGTTGAAAACGGATTTAATTACAAAATTGCCTCAGGTGGAGGACGAATGAAAGTTACTATGGATAGGTACAATGCCGATTGGGAAATAGTTAAAAGAGGCTGGGATGCTCACGTTAGAGGAATAGGCAGAAAATTTTCATCTGCGGAAAATGCAATAAAAACTATGTATGATGAAGATGAAAATATTATTGATCAGTATCTCGACCCTTTCGTTATTGTAGATTCCAATGATAATCCTGTTGGAAAAATTCAAGATAATGACGCTGTGGTATTTTTCAATTTTAGAGGAGACAGAGCAATAGAAATTTCCAAAGCATTCGAGGAAGAGAATTTTGATAAATTCGACAGAGTTGAATATCCTAATGTCTATTACGCCGGTATGATGGAATACGACGGTGATATGCATATCCCAAAGCATTACTTAGTTCAACCTCCTGCAATTGATAGAACTATCAGTGAATATCTTTGTGCAATGGGAGTTATATCATTTGCTATTTCCGAAACTCAAAAGTTCGGTCATGTAACTTATTTTTGGAATGGTAATAAATCCGGCTATGTTAATAAGAATTTGGAAACTTATGTTGAAATTCCATCTGACAAAATTGAATTTGATAAGGCTCCTAAAATGAAAGCAAAAGAAATTGCAGATAAATCGATAGAGCTATTAAAATCCGGTAAATATAAATTTGGAAGATTGAATTTTGCCAACGGTGATATGGTAGGACATACGGGAAATATGGAGGCTGCTATTATAGCCGTTGAAACTGTTGATCATTATGTAGGAGAATTGTTAAAAGTAATCAATGAGTTGGAAGGAATTGCATTAATCACCGCTGATCACGGTAACTCGGACGAAATGTTCACTATAAAGGACGGTAAAAAAACTCCCAAGACTTCACATACTTTGAATCCGGTACCGTTTATTATTTATGATCCGGCTTATAACGGCGAATATAAAATGGCAAATATAAAAACCCCCGGACTTACGAATATTACTTCAACTATCCTTAATCTACTTGGTTACAAAAAAGTTGAAGATTATGATCCATCTTTAATCACTTTCAATGAATGAGTCCGTCCTAATGTGAAAGCGGCTGAGAAATCTTCCGCTTAGGGAGTGGAATAGAATAACTTTAGGGGGTTGGATAGAACAACTTATCTCACCCCCTAAATATTTAATAAATATATAACGTATATTATTCCACTCCCTAAAGCTTACATTAACACTCGCTCAATTTAGGTTAAATTTACCCCTTCAATCAAACTAATTAATTATCTTTAGAATATCCAAAGAACTTGAGCATGTTTTCGTTGGAACGCCATTTTTTCCTGACTTTTACCCTCAAATCAAGGAATACCGGTCTTTCTAAAAACTTCTCAACCGCATATCTTGCTTCTTGTCCTACTTTTTTCAAAGCCACACCATGCTTTCCGATTATAATTCCCTTTTGACTTTCTTTCTCGACAATTATTTCAGCCCGGATAAAATCTTTTCCTTTTTCCCTTTCTTTAAAATCTGCAATTATCACTTCACAACTATACGGAATTTCTTCTTTATAAAATTCGAATATCTTTTCACGTATTATTTCCGATACAAAAAATCTCTCGCTTTCATCCGCCACAACATCGTCGGGATAATATTTTTCGTGTTCAGGTAAATTTTCTATAATTGCAGCGAGCACTGAATTCATATTGTAGCTTAATGAAGCCGAGATTGGTATTACCGATAAAAATTCTTTTTCAGCTCCAAATTTTGACAGCAACAGATTTATATGTTCCTGACTCGATAAGTCCACCTTATTTAATAAAAGAATTTTCGGTTTTTTCGATTTAACCACCATTTTATAGATGTAATCATCATTTAGAGTTTTATCCCCGCCCGGATCAGAGGCTACATCGATGATCAATAAAATCAAATCGGAATCTCCGACAGACTGCTCAACCATTTCCATCATTTTTTTCTGAAGGAGGTAAACAGGAGATATTATCCCCGGTGTATCAAGAAAAATTATTTGGTAATCTTCTTCAGAAAGAATTCCTAATATTCTTTTACGTGTTGTTTGGGGCTTACTGGTAACAATCGAAAGTTTTTGCCCTAACAAGACATTTATAAGGGTCGATTTACCTGCATTCGGTTTCCCTAGTATTACAACGTAACCGGCTTTGTTTTTTTTCATAACAGTTTTAAATTTAATTTAATTGACTATCGAATATAACTTTAAATATTACAGGATAATCAACCCTTCATATATTTAATAAAAAATTTCATACTATGTAAAATAACGTTTTCTGATGGCACTTAATCCTTTTGGTTCGCCTATTATTGTTAGTCTATCGTTCGCGCGCAAAATTGTACTGCCATTTGGAACTATTACCTTATCACCTCTGCGTAGTATTGCAATCAAGCATCCTCCGGGTAATTTAAAATCCTTAAGTGCAACACCAATCAAATTAGAAGTTGAATTTCCATCTTTAATTATTAAAGAGAGAAACTGTTCATTGTGAAGCAAAGTCTCTTTAATCTCTTGTTCGTCTTTAGCTTTCTTCCAATCTCCGGTAAATTCTTCCTCATCTACCCGTTCGGCTATCTGTGCTAAAATCCGCAAATGTTGGGTAGAACTTTCTTCGGGACTAATTAGAAAGAAGACGGCATGTACAATAAATTCTTCATCAAGATGATTAGTTAGCGGACCGTTAACCATGATATGAACACCGGCATCGGACTTTACCAAAACCATTTCAGGTTGCTTTAGCCCTGCAATTTTTAAATGAGGTAAAGCAATATCATGAGTAACGGGAGTCATTCCTATTTTAGTACCATCCATAAATTGTTTTTTTATTTCTTCTGCAGCGAAAGGAGTCAACTTCGTCAGCCATTGGGAAGCCAAATCCGCAACAACCTCGAATTCTGTTTTTTCTTTTAGTACAATAACAAAACTTCTGGCAACTATTTCATCAAAAGGGTCTTCCTTTCTTAATCCTTTTTCCTTTAATATACCGCGCAGTTCACTATCAAGTGCATGATAACGGAATTGACCGAGCCTTTCAAATACATGGTATATAGCTCCGGTCCTTTCTATTTTATTTTTTGCAAAATAAAGATACCATATAATACTAATAATTATTAATCCGCCGGAGAAAGATATTGACACCCAGCCCATTTCAAAAATTAAAAAGAAACCGGAAAGTATGCCTATTATTTGCATCCAGGGATAAAACGGAGAACGATAACCGGGGTCATACGACACTATATGACTCTCACGCATCACAATAACGGCAAGATTTATAAAGGCAAACATTAACAATTGAAAAACGCTCGCCAGCTTAGCAATCTTCATAGGATCAAGAAACAACAAAATGAGTATAATCAAGATTACTGTAATAATTACGGAAATGAACGGTATGCCTTTTTTATTCAATTTTTGTAAATAGCGAGGCATAATATAATCACGACTCATTGCAAACGGGTAGCGGGAAGCACTCATGGTTCCGGCATTTGCTACGGAAATAAAGGACAATAAAGCCGCAATAGTTATTAAAACAACACCGTAATTACCAAGTAAATTTTTTGCCGCGGAAGCAACGGGAGTTAAATCACCCTTTAATTGATCCATGGGAACAATTCCCACCATAACCACAGTTCCCAATAAATAAATTATAAATGCAGTACCTAATGAAAGGAATAATCCCAGCGGAAGATTTTTCTCAGGGTCTTTTACTTCTTCCGCCAGACTGGCTACTTTTGTAACTCCTACATAACTGATGTAAACAAGACCGGTAGTTGAAAAAATTGCCGAAAATCCCGGATTGAACAGACCTTGGAAATTTGAAATATTTATTCTCGGCAATCCATCCCATAAAAAACCCATTAATATTATCAGCAGCGAAATTACGAGAAACACTTGGAACTTTCCGGATCCTTTAACGGAAAATAAATTAAGAAGACCTATGATAAGCGCTATTGATATTGCCAGCGGAACAATTGATATTCCGCTAAATAATTACCAGCTTCAAATCAGCGCTACCGCATTGATTTAACTGATATTATTAGTTCGAAAAACGTGGTGGGAAATCAAAGCCACTTTAAGGATTAAAGCAAGCCATGTTCCGATACCGCCTATTGTACCCATTAGCGGACCGAGAGTTCTATCAAGAAAATAATACACTCCTCCCGCCTTCGGCATTGCCGTGGCTAATTCAATTATACTGAACATTGCCGGGATTAAGGGTACTGCTGCCAGAATGTATGCCAACACTAATGCAGGCCCTGCCGAAATAGCAGCTAAACCGGGTAATAAGAAAAATCCCGCACTTAATGTAGTTCCCGTAGCTATTGCATAAACATCTATTAGTTTTAAGTCTTTTTTTAATTTCCTTGCTTTGTATTTTTCCAGCATAAAGTTTCTTTCTTGTATTTTCTTATAGATTATTTATCAGATTTATCCCTACAATATTCATTTTTCCTAAAAAAAGATTTATTATTTTCTAAAATGAATAATGTTTTTGCAAAAGGACAAGCAACGATATTCATTGACAATGGATTGATTTTCAGAAAACAATTTATATTATTGTTGAAATGTTACTTCTATATCGACGAAATTTCTAATTTTAAACAACCATTATTTTATAGAAACACTACTAACTTGAATTATTTATCAAAACCAACTGAAGCCAATAGCCTGGTTTTGCATGATCGGTTCAGAATTAACGGAATGAAGCTACCGGTTTTTAAGTACGGATTTTCTCCAATAAATTTTTATTGTTAAGCCTGATTTTATTTGAAATCAAAAATTTGAATATCTGTAATTTTAAAACCTATCCACTTCAAAGGAAATAGAAATAAAAGTATTTGTTTTTTAGCGAACCTATTTATGAGTTTCCTCTAAAAAGGTTTTTTTGTGAAAAAACTTCGATTTTTATATTCGAAATTAGAAAACTTAAAAATGATCTTTTTAGATATACATTATTGATAAAATACTTTCTTATTAATAGAAATATTATGCTCTTTTAGATCCTTAATCAGCAGGTCAAAACAATTATTATAGGCTCCGATAAATTCAGGATAAGAAATGCCTTTAGATAAATAATGTTTAAATAAGATTAACTTTGCAACGGCTGTACAAGTGAAACCTGTCGTGCGAGCCATAGAAGATATTTTATTTTTTTCATCTGACTTATCAAAGAGAATGTATTCATATTTTTTATATTGGTCATTTTCCTCCCCCTCTAAAACAATCCGCATAACGGTAAATTCTTGCTCATCGTTTTCAAGTTTCCATTCATTGAACAGCAATTTAGATGAAAGTTCTATGGGTTTAATTTGTACCCCATTTATTTCAATTGAATTTTGATCGAAAAAACCGGTATCCTTAAGAACTTTGATATATTCTCTATGCCCGGGATATCTGAGAGTTTTTTCTTTCATGTTTGGAATTTTCATCGTATGTAACAGCGTTCTCAAACCATCTGTATTAAAAGCTTCTAAAGTGCCGACCGGATCAATATTAATTAATTCGGCATCAGTGAGGGCTGGTTTTGTAACTATCTTTCCGTTTTCTACAAGTCTGGCGGGGCGAATATATTCTTCAATCACATCAACCGGCGAGAACGGCGCTTTATATTGAAACGGTAAAGTTCTTTTAACCGGCAAGCCGCCTACAAGAATTTCAAATGAATTTATCTTCATAATTTTATTGTGATAGCCAATAATTATATTGCTCAAACCCGGTGCAACTCCACAATCAATAATTGCAATTACGTTTTTTTGTATTGCCAGTTCTTCCAATTCTGAAGGTTCTTCACTGAAAAAAGATATATCAACAATATTTTTCCCGCTCTCAATGACAGCTTTTAAAGTATTAAAACCCATAAAACCTGGAACCGCATCAATAACCAGATCATAATTTTTTACTATTTTTTTAATGAATTCTTCGGATGAAAGATTCCCATGTACGGTTTTTATAGAATAATTCTTAGATAATATTTCCAAATGTTTATGATTTATATCAACTACTGTAACGTCAAACCGAGAATGGAGATCAATTGCGATTGTTCTTCCAACCATTCCGGCACCTAACACTATTATACTGTTCATAATGATTCCTGCCCTAATGCTAATGTTTTATTATTATTGATTTCTCTAATTTAAACATGCTTTTGTCATTGTCAAATTTTCTTCAAAACAAAATAAAATGTCGGATTAAAATAATTATTTATTATCCCCTTCCCATCACCGGCTATCTTCAGAATAAATCTTTGCAACTTTAATTTTTTCATAATTTTCAATAATACTTGATGAAAACTACTCCATATTATACCATTGTTACCGTTAAATAACTGTTCCACCGAATATTTAGTATTAAGATACCATTCGAATTTACCGTTAAATAATTCTGTTAATTGTTTTAAAGAAAGTAATTGAGCAATATCGATTCGAGTATAATCATTTTTCCTGAAAAATTTAAGAAAATATTTTTTAATTGACTCTCTTTTTAAGATTGCAACAAACGGTAACCCCCAATGAGGATCTGCGATAAAATTGAAGATCGAATATTTATTCGGAGTGCTCAAATATACGAATCCCTTATCGTTTAATAATTTATATAATGACAATATTATCTCTTTGTTTGTATTAAGATGCTCGATTACATCTTGTAAGATTATCAAATCGAAAGAACCTTCAATAAAGGGTGGGTCAAGAGCATCTCCGTTAATTTTGAAAATATTACTATTAAATCTTGTTTGTCTTTTTAATCTAATTAAACTAATATCCAAACTAATTGCAAAATTATTTTTTGATAAAATCGCTGCAGTACCACCTTCACCCGAACCTAAATCTAAAATTCGTAATCCTTCACAATTAATATATCTTTGAATCACGGATTTAACAAAATCACCTCTCTCTTCGGCTAACTTACGAGAGTTTTTCCATCTTTCATAATTCGGATGATCCTTGTCCAGCCATGATTCTTGAGTTCCTATTTCCATTCCACCTTCATAAATTTTGCCGTAAAGAAATTTATTATTATTAACATTTCATAAAAAACTTGAAGATAAATAATTTCCGCTAACTTAAATTTATATCCGAATTTTTTCTTTGAGTATTGAACTAATACCACATCGGTAATCAACTTCGTAATAAATAGTAAAAGGAATAATTTATTGATAAATACAAGAAATATGGAAAAAAGTAAAAACAGATTTAATATATACCAGAAACTTAGAATAAGTTTTTGTTTGAATAAATAATAAAATGATGTTGAAGTATGCCTCGCCTTTTGATGAATATAATCTTTAAAATTAACTTTGGGTTGTGAGTAGGCATACGCATTTGAATTAGTTACAGTTCCTATTCTCAACTTACTTTTTATTGCTTCTCTCAATAAAAGGTCATCATCTCCGCTTAAAGTTTGGGTAGTGTTTAAATATCCATCTACTTTCATAAACGATTCTTTTTTAAATCCCAGACTTCGGGCGGATGCGGAATACGGTATTCCCAAATTTGTTGCTGCAAATGTTAAAATTGAAGAACGTAAATTTTCAAAACAGGCAATATTACTTACTAATGATCCATTATTAAAATATGGCGCCATTCCGAAAACGAAGTCATATCCTTCAATAAATTTACCTGCAAAAAGACTTAACCAACTTGACTTCAGTTTACAATCGGCATCGGTTATCATTAAATATGGAAATTTTGATTTTTTTATACCAATATCCAATGCACCTCTCTTACCGCTAAACTCTTTATCGATTATTTTCCTAACACTGAAATTATTTAAACCGCCGATTAACCTCTGCGTTTTATTCAATGTATCATCAGTGGAATTATCATCGATGATTACGACCTCAAAATTTTCAACGGGATAATCTTGATTTTTCAGCGATTCTATGAGAGCGGCAATATTATTCTCTTCATTTTTAGCGGCTATAATTATTGATATTTTTATTCCTTTGTTTGTTGAGTACGGCCGGCTGAAAAGTTTCATTAAGGAATAAGCAATAATCAAATCAGTGCAGATAAATAATGTTAATGTAATAACGATAAAGGCAATAATCATGTTTTATAAATGTTATATGAAAAGTAATTTCAAAAAGTAATATGATGCCTCGCTCATAAAAGAATAGTCAAAAAGAATTTTCCGTTAGAAGAATAAACTTCATTTAACTTTCAGGACAACCAAAGTAATATCATCCGATTGTAAAGTACCTTTAGTAAAATTTTTTATTTCATTTTGAATATTAACAAGTATCCCATTTGCTGAACGAGATGATAAACTATTAGCCAGTTTTTCCAATCTTTCATCCGAGAATTCATTATCGTTTATATTTTTTGCTTCGGTAATACCGTCGGTAAACAAAATAATAACATCATTTTCTTGAAGCTGCAACAATTCCGATTCATAAGGCAGTTGTGTTTTCATCACAC
>CAJXGP010000060.1 GCA_913053915.1 uncultured Ignavibacteriales bacterium
GCAGATTTACCGAAGAAAAAACTCATAAAGATAAAAGAGTTCTGCTAGGTCCTTATGTAATGTTTGACGGTGATCGTTGCATCTCTTGTTCGAGATGTATCCGATTCTGTGATGAAATTGCCAAAGACCCTGAACTGACTTTTATAAAACGAGGCGATAGAGTAACAATAGTTACATACCCAGGCGAAGAATTGGATAATCCGTATTCGTTAAATACGGTTGATATTTGTCCGGTTGGTGCATTAACAAGCCGCGATTTTCGATTCAGAGCAAGGGTATGGGATATGTCTGCTACAAAATCAATTTGCTACGGTTGTGCCCGCGGATGTAATATGGAAATATGGGTTAGAAATAATGAGGTTTTAAGATTGATTCCCCGGCAGAATGATGAAGTAAACAACTATTGGATGTGTGATATCGGGAGAATAAATAATTATAAATTTATTAATTCTGAGGATCGAGTTGATGGACCTTTTTTAAGAAGAGAAGGTGAGCTTGTTAAAACCAGTTGGGATGAAGCCGTTGCTGCTGCAATTTCTGAATTAAAATCTTTTTCGAAGCAAGAAATAGCTTTTATCGGCTCGGCGTATGCAACTTGTGAAGATAATTATATGCTGGCTAAATTCGCTAAGTCGGTTATCGGAACAAAAAATATTGATTTTATGAGGTTTGTCGATCCTTCCTTCGGTGATGATATTTTAAGAAAATCTGATGTAACACCTAATAGTTTAGGCGCAGAACTAGTCGGAGTTGTTCCTCAAAAAGACGGTCTCAATTTAGAAGGTATTTTCAAAGGAATAAAAAAGGGGGAGATTAAAGCTCTTTATATAATTGAAGATGATATTGTAGACATTAATCCTGAGTTGGAAAATTTATTATCGAAGTTAGATCTTTTAATTGTTCATTCTACTAATTTTAATAAGACAACTGCACTGGCGGATTATTTATTCCCTGCTGCAACTTATGCTGAAAAGAACGGGACATTTGTAAACTTTCAAGGTAGAATACAACGCTTAAGGCCTGCCGTTGCTACAGTTGAAATAGACAGAGCGCTGGACGGCTTGGCGATGAGTCGTCTTGATAAGTTTGGAACCCAATTTGACAGATGGGCAAGAGGTAATAAACGCGATGCCCGTTCGACCTGGAAAATTATAAATATTTTATCTTTTGCGATGGGTTACAAAACCAAATTTAATTTAGCTGAAGATGTTTTTATAGGTATGAGTAAATCAATAGATATTTTTAAAGGATTAAATTATGACGATATTGGTGAGATGGGAATAAATCTAAATGTTAAAGTAGAAGAACCGGTATAATTGGAAATGGAGTCTTAAATTAAATGAATTTATTACAAATAATACTTTTTAGCCTTGTTAAGATTGTTATTGTACTTACGGTAATGCTTTTAACGGTATCTTATCTCGTTTACTTTGAGCGAAGAATTAGTGCATGGGCTCAAAACAGACTTGGACCTAATAGAGTTGGATGGGAAGGTCTATTACAGCCTTTTGCAGATGTGCTAAAACTTCTTTTAAAGGAAGATATTGTACCGGAAATTGCCGACAAAAAAATTCATACGCTCGCTCCGGTTATTGCTTTATTTGTAGCTTTTACCACTTATGCAGTTATCCCATTTGGTCCAAGTGTTACGGTTTTCGGCTTCAAAGTTCCACTCGTTGTTGCCGATATAAATATAGGAATTTTATATGTGCTTGCATTAACATCATTGGGTGTATATGCTATAACTCTGGCGGGCTGGTCGTCAGGCAGTAAATATTCACTCTTGGGAGGTATTCGTGCTTCTGCTCAAATGATTTCTTATGAAGTTTCAATGGGCTTTTCGGTTGGAGGAGTTTTATTATTAGCCGGTTCTTTAAGACCGGTTGCAATTATTCAGGCTCAATCCGGATGGATGTGGAATGCAATCTTACAGCCGATCGGATTTATTACATTCCTCGTTTCCGCATTTGCCGAAACAAACAGGCTGCCTTTTGATTTGCCCGAAGCCGAGCCGGAACTAGTAGGTGGATTTCATACTGAATATAGCGGAATGAAATTCGCGGCTTTCTACTTAGCCGAATATGCTAATATGATTATTGCAAGTGCAATGATAGTTACACTTTATTTGGGTGGATGGCAATTCCCATATCTTAATACATTCGGTCTATCGACAGCATTATACGTTATAATTTCCATACTCACATTTTGTACAAAAATTGCTGCATTATTATTTCTCTTTATTTGGATAAGATGGACTCTCCCTAGGTTCAGGTATGATCAATTAATGAATTTGGGATGGAAAGTGATGTTTCCTCTGTCTCTTTTGAATTTAATTTGGGTTGCTTTCTTGGTTATGGTTTTTAAATTATAAAAACCGTAGAATTAATCACAAATTTTATCTGAATATTTGGATAATCTTTATAAAAGAAATTAGTTATTATAAGGAATATCGTTTATAAATAAAATATATTATATGGAGTTTTGATGGCTGTTAAAAAAAGAGAAAAGGATTTAACATTATTAGAGAAGATATATATACCTGAAATTGTAAAAGGGTTATCGCTTACTTTAAAAAATATGCTGAAACCCAAGTTTACAATGAAATATCCGGAAGAGAAATTTATTCCGCCGGCTTCTTATAGAGGCAGACCTGTATTGGTGCTGGAAGAAAACGGTGAAGAGAGATGTGTTGCTTGTGGTTTATGTGCTAGAGTTTGTCCTGCTTTAGCAATTGAAGTTCAAGCAGCGGAAACGGAACGGGAAAAAGAAAGATATCCGGAAAAATTTGAAATCAATATGTTAAGATGTATCTTTTGTGGTTTCTGCGAAGATGTATGCCCCGAAGAAGCGATTGTAATGAGTAAAGATTATGAGATGGCATTTGCCAACCGAGAAGATGCTTTCTATGGGAAAGATAAACTCTTAACTCCCATTAGCCGGCTAACAGATAGGATTGAATTTCTAAGAAGTTATAAATAATTCTTGAGACTCCTCTAAAAGGTATTTCTCTTGTGAAGAAGCTTTTATTTTTTTAATATCTAAATTGAGCGAGAGTTAATGTAAGTTTAATAAAACTTTATCATTGCAGGAGCTTAGAGGGTTCGAAACCCTTCAAATGTAGGCAATCTTTTATAAAATTGCCGTGTTGCTTACGCTCCTCGCAATGGCAATCAAAAACCGCTTAATTTAGATAATATTTACAATTCGAAAACTTGGAAATAACCTTTTAGATGTACCGCATTCTTGTGAGATAAGCTTTTTGTCCATATTTTGCGAGTCCTATGCTTAAAAACTTAATAATATTATTCATTTTATTATTATCGGTTAATTGTTTTGCAATTCCTTACAATAGTCAGGATAACTATAAGCTGGAATACCCGAAATATATTCCAATACATTCATCTTTCGATATATCTTTAATTACCTCAAATCCTTATTCTGCTGCCGGTAGATTAATATTTTATATTATTCCGGCCGATGGGATTTCCTTAAATACGATAAATCTTAATAATATATCCGAGAATCTAAAACTTAATTTTACTTCTACAATTATGACGAATCTAAATGTTCCTGCATATAAAACGATAATAGATTTGTCCGATACTTCTATATCATCCGGTACTTATTTCCAAATTCTGATGAATTTCTATTCTGATGATAAACTTTCAGCTAATTTACGATTTTACGGAATCTATATGAAAGCGGATTCGGTATTGGGTTATTTGTCTAATAATGCGGTGACGCGTTATGAAAGTTTGACAAATCAATTATTGGAGGCGCCGTTAAAATTTTACTCACCCAATAAAAATGCCGGCAAATCTCTCTTAATTGAAAAATATTCTATTTTTCAGATACCGCTTAATAATTTTTCCTCTAATAATCTATTAGTAGAATTTTGGGTTAAACTAAATAAACAGGGAACGGAAATATTGACGGTAAAAAATAAAATCAACTCAACTGAATTATTTAAATTTTTTACTTCTTCATTTCAAACTCTATCAGTTACTTCCAATTATTCCCGGCAAGATTATCTTTATCCTGTTTTCATGAGCAATAAATCATGGTATCATATTTCAATTTTGTTTTCTTATAAAAAGCATGAAACTTATTTTTACTGTAACGGGCAATTGATTTCTAAAAATAGATTAAAGGACTTAACTTCACTTGATAATTTAGAACTTGAATTTGGTGATATGAATCAAGGGAGAGCGTTTCAAATTGATCTCTTGCGATTCATAGATTTGCATAATTCGATAGATGTTTCTTTCCGGAATAAGAACTATAGAAATTTCAGAGCTGACAGCTCTACTGTTTTAGCCCAGCTCAATTTTGATCATCTTGACGAAGTTGCTTCCCAAATTGCGAAGTTAAATATTTTTTCTAGCGATACAAAATTGGTAAAATCAGATGCCCCGATTTTTACCAGAGCACCCGAAATAAATATAAGCATATTAGGCAACTCTTATGAACTTGAATGGAAGGGAGGGGATTATAAGCAGGCGTATGAATATGTCCTTCAAAAATCTACAAACAAATCAAAATTTATTGATATCTTTACTTTTTACGCCGATACTTCCATATCAAAAGATTATTCATATTTAGATAGTAAAAACAAAAATTCGGATGTGGTTTTTTATAGAGTTAAACAAGTAAACTTAGACGGTTCAATAGTTTATTCTTCTTCGTTAAAAGTGGGGCAGGGCAAAATACGGCCGTTTATATTGGGACAGAATTATCCAAATCCATTTAATCCGAAAACAAGTATTAACATCGATTTACTACAGGATTCCAATGTAAAGATTACTATTTATAATCTTGAAGGGAAAGAAATTGATCGATTATTTGAAGGTCACTTGGGTAGAGGTATGCATCGATTTTCATTTGATGCTTCGGATCTGCCGTCGGGGGTTTACCTGTACAAAGTATCAACTCCAACTTATACCGAAATTAAAAAAATGATTTTCACAAAATAATGATTGTGCTGAGCAGTTAAATAATCCTTGATTGTATAAAAATTTTGCAGAAACATTAACCTTACTACGCAAAATAGCCATTCTGAAGAATGAAAAGGGAAAATTTTATTTTTTAATTTTAGATTTTGTCCCAAAAACGAAAGAATTTTCACATCTTTTGGATGCTAAGAATGATAAAAAAACTAAGTTGCGTTGTAGGGTTAATATTTATATTTTATCGGTAATTCGATATTATAGCAAAGATTTAGGGCACTTGTTTCCTACTTAATAAGAGGATATAAATTATATCAATAAAAATTTCAGACTTGACTTAATTATTAAAAATTTTTTTCAGAAAAACATGAGAAATACAAATAAATTTCCTTAAATTTTTATTATCTTTATGAAGCTTGTAACAAATACTATAAGATTAAAATGCTTTCCAAAATTTATTCAAGTGCCACTGTAGGAATAGACGCTTATCTAATTGAAGTAGAGACTAATGTAGAAAAGCAAATACCTTCGTTCACTATTGTAGGTTTACCCGACAATGCAGTTAAGGAGAGCCGGGAGAGAGTAACAGCCGCAATAAAAAACAGCAGGTTCGATTTTCCTAAACGAAAAATTACAGTAAATCTTGCACCGGCAGATATTAAAAAAGAGGGTAGCTCATTTGATTTACCCATTGCCATCGGATTATTAGCTGCCGTTGGAAAGATCGATGATAGACTTTTAGAAGATTCGTTGTTCTTGGGTGAACTTTCACTTAATGGGAAACTCCGCTCTATAAAAGGTGTGTTACCAATTACGGTTGAAGCAAAACGGAAGAAGTTAAAACGTATTATTTTACCATCTGAATCGGCAAAAGAAGCTTCTATTGTAAATGGGATTGATGTTTATGGAATAGATAATTTGGAAGATGTAATTGATTTCTTGAATACACAAAACGGAAAAGAAAAAATTGTTACTAATAAAGAGGATATTTTTTCCAATGTAAATATTTATCATCTCAATTTTTCGGATGTAAAGGGACAAGAAAATGTTAAACGTGCATTAGAAGTAGCGGCTGCAGGGGCTCATAATATATTAATGATTGGTCCTCCCGGATCGGGAAAGACGATGCTCGCTCAAAGAATTCCTACAATATTGCCCCCAATGACTTTTGACGAAGCTCTTGAAACTACCAAAATTCATTCGGTTGCAGGAATAATTCCAAAGGATCAAGCGTTAATTACAGAAAGGCCTTTCCGGAGTCCACACCATACGATTTCGGATGCTGCACTTGTCGGTGGTGGATCATTTCCCAAACCGGGTGAAGTATCTTTTGCTCACTATGGGGTTTTATTTTTAGACGAACTCCCGGAGTTTAAAAAGAATGTACTTGAAGTACTTCGACAACCGTTAGAGAATTCCCGGGTAACCGTTAGCAGGTCAAAATTATCTTTAGAATTTCCCGCTAATTTTATGCTTGCTGCTGCAATGAATCCTTGCCCATGCGGATATTTTACCGATCCTAATAAAGAATGTACCTGCGCACCTCCTCAGATTCAGAGATATATGGCAAAAATTTCAGGACCCTTACTTGATAGAATAGACATCCATATCGAAGTTCCTGCCGTCAAATATAAAGAGCTTTCCGATGAAACTAAGAGTGAATCGTCTTCAACCATCCGGGATAGAGTTATCAAAGCCAGGGAGATTCAGATAAAAAGATTTTCCGGAATACCATATATTTTTAACAATGGAGATATGGGCTCGAAAGAGGTTAGACAATATTGCAAGTTGGATTCTGCCGGATCGGAATTATTGAAAATGGCTATGACGAAACTTGGTTTATCTGCAAGAGCATACGACAGAATATTGAAGGTAAGTAGAACAATAGCCGATCTAGATAATTCGAAGGATATTCTTTCCCGGCATATTAGCGAGGCGATCCAATATAGGAGTTTAGATCGCCAACTGTGGCAACATTGATGTTCAATTACTTACAACACAGCATGCTATTTGTATTGTATAATTTTTGTTCTTTACTCAGTACTGCCGGCTTATCGTAAATTACACTGTCTCGGTTTCCCTAGTGTATCGCAATTATTTTTCAAAACCGTTTATTTTACTACTTATTATCAATTAAGGGGTGGAATAAAATAAGTTATCGAATTACAACTTCTAAATAACAGCTATTTATTCTTGTATTATATCAAGTTATCCTATTCCACCCCCTAAAGTTATTATTTCGCCTCAAAATTACAACATTTTTATTAACGAACTAAATTTGTAAATATACCGTTTTTAAGTCGTATTCAAACTATGAATCAGGGATTCTGAGTTTACAATTTATAAAATTTGAATATATAATTTGTTTAAAAATTCAAGAATACTTTCGCTCCACTAGTGGAAAACACTTTTGAAGCAAATATCTTTTTTATGGGGAATACTATTGGACTTTGACAGATTATCAAACCATTTATTGATTTCAATGAATTCCCTGTTTTTCGGAAATCAATTGTTTTATTAAGTTTGACAGTCAATATAAAAGATATTTATTTAGATATTTAACATAAGGAAAAGTAATGCAAGAACTGGAAGAAATTAAATTATTTATGCAGCATTTAGCTGATCTAAGTGGTAGTATCATCACTAATTATTTTAGAGCCGGTATTTCAATCGATATAAAAACAGATAACTCTCCGGTTACAATAGCGGATATAGAATCTGAAGAATCAATGCGTGAAGCAATAATGGACGAATACCCTGAGCACGGTATAATTGGAGAAGAACTCGGAGCTTATAATGAAAAAGCTGAATATCAATGGATACTGGACCCGATTGACGGAACTAAAAGTTTTATTTGTGGGGCAATAAGTTTCGGTACTCTTATTGCGTTTTTGAAAAATGGGAAACCGCTACTAGGTGTAGTAAATCATCCAATTTTGAATGAGCTTTTAATCGGGGACAATAAGGAAACTCGACTTAACGGCAGCATTGTAAAAATTAGAGAATGCAATATATTAGACGAAGCGGTACTTCTTACTACTGACCATTTGGATATAGAAAAATATCAAAATATGGATAAGTTTAATACTTTGATAAGAAAAGTAAAACTATATAGAAATTGGGGAGATTGTTACGGCTATTATTTATTGGCAACAGGTTTTGCAGATATTATGATAGACCCCATTATGTCTGATTGGGATAAAATGGCGATCATCCCAATTATCAATGGAGCAGGCGGCATAATTACAGATTATCAGGGCGGTGATCCTGTAAAAGGTGAGAGTATTATTGCTTCTTCCAAAGGATTACATCGGAAAGTGATTAAAATTTTGAATGAACAATAATGGGCTAAATAATGTTTTAAACAAAGGGAAAAACACTTATTGGTTAATTGAAAAGCCGACTCTTTATAGAGTAACTTCTGTGGATGATGCGGGGGATAACATTCCAAAAAGATTTGAAGTGAGTCAGAATTTTCCGAATCCATTTAATCTTTCCACGACGATAAGATACGAATTACCGAAAGAAACTTTTGCAGATTTACATAAAATCTTTTGTCCGGCGATTGCGAAGCGGCCAAAAGAAACAGACACGAATTTCACGAATTTTCACAAATTATGATTTTGGAATTTATTTTGCTGCCGGGAATATCCGTAACAACCATTAAATTTGTATAATAATGATTAATAATCGTTGTTTTATTTCTGTTCCGTTCATGGGACGGGAGATGTACTGTTACAATACATTGTTGCCGTCGAATGCC
>CAJXGP010000061.1 GCA_913053915.1 uncultured Ignavibacteriales bacterium
TATCGATTCCGATAGTCGTCAATTGAGCATTGCTGATCAGAGTGAGCCGTTAAGCGCGGATAATGCCCCCAATATGATTTCAGGACAACTTCGTTGTCGCGATGGACTCGTTTTTCCCGTCGAAGCTGTCGCTAGCCTGGTCAAAGATGCTGATGGCAAGCAAATGGGTAGAGCCATCGTATTCAGAAAATTTTTTGCATTCTTGGGCAGAAGAAAATTAATAATTATTTCTATTATTCTGGATTTTATATTTTTTGATTTGGCAATTATCGGAGCTAATGATATCTACAGCACCTTCGGTCATTGGAAAGGTTTTCCTTCGTCTAGCTATCCGATTATTTTCACAATACCGGCTATTATTCATGTGATGGTAGCTTCATTAACCGGCGTTTATAAGAAAGATTTTTTATCGGTATTACGAAACTTTGGTGCAATATTTATAAGTTTCTTTATAGTTTCTTCATTAACCTTCTTTTTTAAACAGTTCGCATACAGCCGCGCTGCGGTAATTATCACTTTTTTAATTTTATTTATTATACTGGCGTTTTGGCGGATTGTATTAAAGTTATTTTTTAAGGTGGGTGTCTCTACCGATGAATTTACTCGTAAGCGAGCATTGATAGTAGGATTAAATTCCAGTGCTATTCAAATAGCTAAAAAATTAAAAACTAAAAGAACTGATTTTCATTCAGTTATAGGATTTATCGGATATTCAAATAAGGAAATAGGTCAAAAAATTGAAGATTTCGAAGTTGTCGGCAGTATTGAAAATGTAAAAAAGGTGATTATTGATAAGAAAATTAATGAAGTAATATTTTCCTCGGATGAACTTTCTTATAATCAAATGATGAGTATCGTTGCCGGATGCCATAATGAAAATGTTGAATTCAAATTAATTGGTAGTGATCTTGATTTTATAGTTGGAAAAACCACTATATCTTTGTTGGATGATATCCCACTTTTTGAAATAAAATATAATATCTCCAGCTCGGTTTTAAAATTTGCAAAATTATTATTCGATTATATATTGGCAACAACCGTTTTGTTTTTTATATATCCTTTTATATATTTACTTGTTAAACTAAAAGGCAAGCCTACAGAATTTGAAGAATTTATATTGAATGTTCCTTTAATATTAAAAGGGCAATATAGTTTTGTCGGTCCTAAAAATATTACAGAAAAAGAGAATTTATATTTAGGTAAAAAAGGACTAACAGGCTTTTGGTTTACCGAAAGTATTGAAGGAGGCGACGCAGAAAAATTAGATATTTTATATGCAAAAAATCAAAATATTTGGCTTGACCTTGAAATCTTAGGCAAAACTCTTAATAAAATGTTGAATAGTAGAGTATAATAATGGCAAAAACTATCTTAGATTTTGAAAAGCCGATAGTAGAACTGGAAGCTAAGCTTGAAGAAATGAAAAAATTTTCAGATACAATGGATATCGGCAGTGAAATAATTAAAATAGAAGAAAAAGTTAATCGATTGAAAGAAAGTATTTATAAAGATCTGACTAGATGGCAGCGCGTTCAACTTGCCAGACACCCCGATAGACCGTACACTTTAGACTATATCTATTTAATAACAGATAATTTTATAGAGCTGCATGGAGATAGAAGCTTCAAAGATGATAAAGCAATTGTCGGCGGGTTGGGTATAATTGATGAATTTAAAGTAATGATTATAGGACATCAAAAAGGTCGCGATACCAAATCAAACGTTTATAGAAACTTTGGAATGCCTAATCCGGAGGGTTACCGGAAAGCGCTGCGCTTAATGAAATTGGCTGAAAAATTTAATAAACCAATCATAACGATGATTGATACTCCGGGAGCTTTCCCCGGATTGGAAGCTGAGGAGAGAGGACAAGCCGAAGCTATTGCACGTAATTTATTTGAAATGAGCAGACTAAAAGTGCCTATTATTGTAGTGATTATTGGTGAAGGCGCCAGCGGCGGCGCACTGGGAATTGGCTTGGGTGATAGAATTTTAATGCTTGAAAATTGCTGGTATTCCGTTATTAGTCCTGAATCTTGTTCAAGCATTCTTTGGAGAAGTTGGGATTTTAAGGAACAAGCTGCCGAAGCATTAAAACTTACCGCTCCTGATCTTATGGAACAAAAATTAATTGATAGGATAATCCCTGAACCGTTTGGCGGAGCGCATAAAGATCATCAGGAAGCTGCCAGAATTGTAAAAGCTGTCATCAAAGAAGAACTATCTAATCTTATAAAAATTAAGCCGGAAAAGTTAATAGACGGTCGATTAGAAAAATTTGGAAAGATGGGCTCATTTAACGAATGAATTGTCATTCATATTTATTTAAATGTTCCGACTTTCTCGAGCTAATTTATTATTTTTTAATTTATCTTAATTAATAACCTCCCGTTTTCCTAAATTTGTAATTAAAAATCTATTATTATTATTTATTATGTTATCTTACAAAACTGAAATTCGTGTACGTTATGCCGATACGGATCAAATGCAATTTGTTTATAACGGCAAGTACTTTGAATATTTTGAAGTCGGAAGAACTGAAATGTTAAGGGGAGACAACCTCACTTATCGATCAATTGAAGATCATGGGTTTCAACTTCCGGTAATTGAATCTTACGTTAAATACATTAAACCGGCTTATTACGATGATCTGTTGATTATTGAATCTCTAGTTAAAGAATATCCTTCTTTTAAAATCAAAATAAATTATAGAGTTTATCAAAAAAGAACAAACGATCTTTTGGCCGAGGGCTTCACAACTCATGTTTTCATTGATAAGAATTCCAAAAAAGTTGTTCGACCACCTGCTTTTTTTGTCAATGCTATGAAAAAATATTATTGAAAAACCATGAAGGATAGAATAGACGAGATAATAAAAGCCGCTTTATTGGAGGATATCGGTAAAGGTGATATAACCACCTTGGCAATTATACCTGAAAATACTTTTGGTGAAGCAGACTTTTTGATTAAAGATAGGGGTATTATCGCCGGTTTGGATATTGTAGAAAAAGTATTTCGCTTTGTCGATCCTAAAATTGAGTTTGTTAAATATTTTAAGGATGGTAGTCAAGTGAAGCCTGGTGATATTGTTTGTTCCGTTAAGGGTAAAGCGGCGTCAATATTAACGGTAGAGCGGACGGCGTTGAATTTTTTTCAACGTATGAGTGGAATTGCTTCGATGACAAAAATAATTCAACAGAAAATTGAACACACGAATGCAAAAATTGTAGATACCCGTAAAACTGCACCCGGCTTGAGAATTTTAGATAAACTTGCAGTTAAATTAAGTGGATATATTAATCATAGAATGGGCTTGTATGACATGTTCTTAATCAAAGACAATCATATAGCGGTTGCCGGTTCAATTAGTAAGGCGGTATCATTATGTAAAAATTATCGTACGAAAAATAATCTTACATACAAAATAGAAGTTGAAACCAAAAACATTGAAGAAGTGAAAGAAGCCGTTGATTGTATCGTGGATATAATTATGTTGGATAATTTTCAAATAAGCAAAATGAAAGAATCGGTACAGCTAATTAATGGTCGTTGTAAAATAGAAGCTTCCGGTAATGTTTCTATCGATAATGTAACGGATATCGCCGAAACAGGGGTTGATTACATTTCGATAGGAGCGCTAACTCACAGTGTAAAAGCTCTAGATATTTCTTTGAACATAAAAGCCGGTTCCTAATGACCGGCTACACGCATTCATTATGTTTAATAAATTAAAAGAATTAACTAAAGATACTGCAGTTTACGGCATCAGTACAATGGTTGGAAGATTTTTAACTTTTTTACTTGTACCGTTTTATACAAATGTTTTTTTACCAGCCGAATATGGGGTTATCGGTAATCTATATATTTTTATTGCGATCTTTAACATCTTTTTATTATACGGTATGGATGCAGCTTATTTAAAGTTTGCCGGGATGTCTAAAAATGTTGACGAGAATGATTTGTTTTCAACTCCTTATCTTTCTGTATTTTTAGTATCACTTATAATAAGCGTCGCAATAATATTATTCAAGACTCCAATTTATGTCGCCCTCGTTGTACCGGCTAGTTATTATAATTTAATTTATTTGGTCGCTTCAATACTTTTTGTCGATTCATTATGTGTGATTCCTTTTATAAAACTTCGCTTAGAAAGGAAAGCCAAAAAGTTCGTATTTTTTAAGCTTACCAACATTATTGTTAATGTGTCGTTAAATCTTTTCCTGATTCTGAAATTGAAATGGGGAATAGAGGCAGTATTTGTAAGTAATTTGGCAGCCTCATTTGTCGCTTTTCTTTTACTGTCTCCTACAATAATCAAAAGCCTGAAGTTTAAAATTCAAATTAATCTGTTAAAAAGATTGCTTAGATTTGGACTACCTTATTTTCCTGCCGGCTTGGCCGGAATGTTAATTCAAGGAATAGATAGACCAATCTTAACGTATTTAACGGATTTGAGAACAAGTGGAATTTACAATGCGAATTACAAACTTGGTATTTTCATGATGTTGTTCGTTAATATGTTCCAATATGCTTGGCAACCGTTTTTTCTACAAAATGCATCTGAAAAGAATGCAAAAGAAATTTTTTCAAAAGTGCTTACATATTTCACTTTGATCGCAGCCGGTATTTTAATAGTTATTTCACTTTTCATAGATAATATTGTTCAAATTCCAATTTATCAGGGACATGCAATTATTAATCCCCTTTATTGGAGCGGTTTAAATATAGTTCCAATCATTTTATTAGGATATATGTTTAACGGTATGTATCAAATTTTTTCCGCGGGTATTTTCATTAAAGAAAAAAGTATTTATGTACCGATTATTACTTCTATTGGTGCAATAGTAAATATTGCTCTTAATTTTCTCTTGATTCCATTGATAGGAATAACCGGAGCAGCATTTGCAACTTTAGCTAGTTATTTGGTTATGGCTATAGGTTATTTCGCGGTTACTCAAAAATTTTATAAAATAAATTATGAATACGACAAAATAGGAAAGATTTTTCTTTCTGTATTTATAGTTGGTATAATTTATTATACTCAATTAATCGGTGGACATTTGAACTTGGGAAATAAATTTTTGATGTTACTATTATTTGTTATATTGTTAGGTATACTTAAAATAGGAAAAGAAGAAATTTCATTTCTAAAAAAAAGACTGTTAAAAAAAAGAACGTAAAATTTATTATATGAAAATATTTAAGCAGAAAGTAACTTGATATTATTATGATAAAAGAAATTTATATAAAGATAAAAAGACTTAACAATGAGTTTAATGATATTCCCTTACCTTCCTATTTAACTAAAGGCAGTTCGGGATTGGATGTTAGAGCCGCAATAAAAGATGAATTACTAATCCATGTGGGAGAAATATCATTGGTATCAACGAATTTATCGTTTGAAATCCCGGAAGGTTATGAAATTCAAGTCCGTCCCCGAAGCGGTCTTGCTGTTAAACATGGAATAGGAATTCTCAATTCCCCCGGTACAATCGATTCGGATTATCGTGGGGAAGTAAAAATCATCATGGTGAATTTTGGTAAAGAAGATTACAAGATATTGCGAGGTGAGAGGATTGCGCAACTTATCGTATCAAAAGTTTATACTGCAAAAATTATTGAATCGACAGAGTTGAATGATAGCGAAAGAGCGGAAGGCGGTTTTGGACATACAGGTAAAAGTTAATTTCTCCTTTTTATATTAATTTTTAAATCGATACGTATTTTAAAAAATTTATCGCTAAATTTTGCATCTCTTAATTATTCCTTTTTTAGATGTTGATTCCAAAATGGACGATTAACGTTGATTAATTTTAGATAGGGTAGTTTGTTCAAATGTCGGATTTTATTCACCTTCACAATCACACTCATTATAGTTTACAAGATGGGGCGTGCACCGTTGAAAGCCTAATAAATGCAGCAATAAAAAATGATATGCATGCTGTCGCTCTTACAGACCACGGTGTAATGTATGGTATTGCAGAATTCTATAGGAAGGCTAAGAAAGCAGGAATAAAACCAATAGTAGGGATGGAAGCCTATGTTGTCCTGAAAGGTAGCCGAAAAGATAGAGGAAAATCCGAAAATGGAAATGAGAGAAAAAGATCAAAACATTATAATCATCTTATTCTACTTGCTAAAAATAAAATAGGATATCGAAATCTATCAAAATTATCTACATTAGGGCATACTGAAGGTTTTTATTACAAGCCTCGAATCGATTTAGAGTTGTTAAGAGAATATCACGAAGGATTGGTTTGTACTTCGGCTTGTGCCGGCGGGATAGTCTCTTCATATCTTGTAAATAACGATTATGATAAAGCAAAGAAAAATGCTATTCAATACAAAGAAATATTTGGAGATGATTTTTACTTGGAAATACAAAATCACTTCATGGAAAACGATAAACCGATTCTTGAAGGAATGCCTAAACTTTCGAAAGAATTGGGGATTAAGCTAGTTGCTACAAATGATTGTCATTACATTGAACAAGAGCATTCTATAGCGCATAATATTCTTCTCCTTTTTTCCGATAAAAAAGGTACCGATTACAGACAACTAAGATATGGAACCGATCAAGTGTATTTCAAATCGTCCGATGAAATGATTAAACTTTTTAAAGATTATAAAGGAGCAATAGAAAATACTCTTGAGATTGAATCTAAAATTGATTTAAACTTGGATTTTACAGGCCACCATTATCCGGAATTCCCTATCCCTGAAAATTCTCATGCAAAAAATTTGGATGAATATTTTGAGATTCTGGCTCGTGAAGGTTTGCATAAAAAATTCAAAAAAATTACCCGTGAAATAGAAGATCGTTTTAATTATGAAGTCGATACGATTAAAAAAATGGGCTTTGCCGGTTACTTCCTTATAGTTCAGGATTTTATTGGTGCTTCAAAGGCCCGGGGTATTCCCGTCGGTCCCGGTAGAGGGAGTGCTGCGGGCAGTTTAGTGGCTTATACACTTGGTATAACAAATATTAATCCTTTGGAATATGATTTGTTATTCGAAAGATTTTTAAATCCGGCCAGAAAATCAATGCCCGATATCGACGTTGATTTTGCAGACGATAAACGAAGTGAGGCGATCGATTATGTCCGTGAAAAGTATGGCAAGGAATGTGTTAGTCAAATTGTCACTTTTAATCGCTTATCCTCCAAAGCGGTTATTCGTGATGTAGCACGCGTGTTGAAAATCCCATTACATGTTGTAAATAAAATTACCAAGTCCATTCCTTCGAAATTCGGAAAAGTTTATACAATAGAGCAAGCTCTGAATGAAGTCCCGGAATTAAAATGGGTTAAAGAATCAAAAGACCGGGATATCCAAAATTTGATAAAATATGCAAAAGTTCTTGAGGGTATGAACCGGAATGCTTCTAAACATGCCGCCGGCGTAGTAATCACTCCTGAAGAAGTAAGCAATTATGTGCCTTTGGCTAATGCAGTATCTCAAACCGATGTTGTTACTCAGTTCAATATGAAAGAAATTGAGAGTGCCGGCTTACTTAAGATGGACTTTCTTGGATTAAGGACATTAACAATTATTCGCGATGCTCTCGGTTTGATAAAGAAAAACCACAATGTTGAAATTGATATTGAAAATATTCCTTTAGATGATGAAAGAACTTTTGAACTTTTTTCCAAAGGTCAAACAACCGGTGTATTCCAATTTGAATCGCACCCTATGAGAGAGCATCTGAAACAACTACACCCTACCACACTAAGTGATCTTGCCGCTATGAATGCCCTGTATCGCCCGGGTCCAATGGATTTTATCGATGATTTTATAAATAGGAAATTCGGTAGAAGTGAAACAACTTATTTCCACCCTTCACTAGAACCAATTCTTAAAGAAACCTACGGCATTATCGTTTATCAAGAGCAAGTTATTCAAATTGCTAATAAAATTGCAGGTATGAGTTTAGCCGAAGCAGATATATTACGGCGGGCGATGGGTAAAAAAGATTTATCTGCAATGGCTGAGCAGAAAATTAAATTTGTAGATGGCGCTGTAAAGAATGGAATTAGTAAAAATATCGCTACGGAAATTTTTGATTCAATTAATAAGTTTGCCAATTATGGTTTTAATAAAAGTCATGCGGTAGCTTATAGTTTAATAGCATATCAAACCGCATATCTGAAAGCTCATTATACACCTGAGTTTTTAGCTGCAAACCTTAAAAATGAATTCGGTAATACTAATAAAGTTACAACGTTTTTGGAAGATTGTAGGAAATTAAAAATTCCAGTTCTTCCCCCTGATGTAAACAAACCTTCCGTTTACTTTGATGTTGCGGAAGGTAAAATCCGTTTTGGGATGTCTGCAATAAAAAATGTTGGTAGCAATATTTCAGATTCAATCATTGAAGAAAGAGAAAGAGGTGGTAAATTTAA
>CAJXGP010000062.1 GCA_913053915.1 uncultured Ignavibacteriales bacterium
TATTGCAGGAATGTTTAAACAAGTACAGGAAGC
Source organism: uncultured Ignavibacteriales bacterium (assembly GCA_913053915.1). Next base: position 34 of record CAJXGP010000062.1, read on the forward strand.
ACGTAATAGAGGTTATACCGGAGATATTTGTACAGAATGCCAGAGTATGACTATGGTAAGAAACGGTACGTGTCTTAAATGTATGACTTGCGGAACTACATCAGGATGTAGTTGACAGCCTTCGTTTTTCGTAGAATTATCATTAGTTGATTATGAGATTAATAATGATGTTGTATTTATTGAATATTTTTTCAAGCAATATCAATATTTCATTCTGTCTTAAAATATGAAATTCCAAATGATAGAATGCGAAGCAAAAAATTTAATATAAAACTTTACCTTTGACCCGTAACTTTTCCAATTTTACATAATATGTATTTTCAATCGCTCTAATAAATCTTTGGTTTTGGTGATAGTTTCAGAGTCACTTGTGGATGTTTAGCCATAATAAACCTCATATAATTACGTAAATACGTAATAGTACTTTATGACAAAAAAATCGAATATCTTAATGATTTCAACTATCTTTTCAATACTATTACGTATTTTTAGGAAAAGTTACGGATTAATAAATATCATCGCTCGTCTTTAAAAACCCTAATTTGTAGAAACTTGAATATTCTCAAATTTTTTATTCCAAAATTCATTAACTATTTTGGATTTCAATATTAATCTTTTTAGTAGATATGAATTACAGACAGGCAAAAACCGGGAAATTATTAATAGATATTTTACCGGATAGATGTGATTTTTGCGGCTGTTGTGTCGGCGTTTGTCCGGAGGACGCAATCGAATTAAAAGAATCTGAGATTTTTATTATTGATCCAAGATGTACAAATTGTGCTAAATGTGTGTGGAGTTGTCCCATTGAAGTAATCAAATTTAACAGGGAAGGTGTTCCTGCAAGAAGTTAAGTTAAATTTTTTCATTCAAAATATTTTATTAGTCGATAATCTAAAAATGAAAAACGAATATGATATAATTGTCGTTGGCGCCGGTCCGGCAGGTTCTATGACAGCTCGTTTCGCAGCCGAACAAGGAGTTTCCGTTCTGATATTAGAAAAAGATAGAGATGTAGGATATCCTGTTCGATGCGGTGAGGCAATAAGTAAGCAAGGAGTAGAAGAGTTCATTCCGTCGGATGAAAAATGGATTAAAGCTCATATTAAAAAATTTTCTCTGAATGCACCTGACGGAACAGAAGTAATAATAGAGTTTAAAGAAGCCGGTTATGTACTTGAAAGAAGAATATTTGATTATGAATTAGCAAAAACAGCCGCAAAAGCAGGGGCTGGAATTTTAACCGGAGCTTATGTTAACGGATTATTGTTCGAAAACGATAAAGTAGCAGGTGTAAAATATGAATACCGAGGCGAACAAAAAGAGTTACGAGCAAAAATTGTCATAGGTGCCGACGGTGTTGAATCCCGGGTAGGTAGATGGGCAGGATTAAAAACTTACGTTGATTTTAGAGATATGGAATGTTGTGCACAGATAACGGTTTCTAATATTTCGGTTGAGCCGAATACACTCTATTTTTATTTCGGAAAGAATATTGCACCGGATGGATATTTTTGGGTTTTTCCTAAAGGGTCCGACACTGCCAACATAGGACTTGGGGTGAGCGGTATGGTCGGTAAGAAACATTCGGCTCTGTTTTTTTTAAATGAATTTATGAATAAAAATTATCCGGATGCACCAATCTTAACTTCAATTGCCGGCGGTGTACCAAGCACAATTACTCTCAGAAAAATCTCCGCACCTGGTATCATGTTGGCCGGAGATGCGGCACGACAAGTAAACCCGCTTAGCGGGGGAGGAATTGCAAGTGGAATGATTGGAGGAAGTATTGCAGGTAAATTAGCCGGAGAAGCTGTAAAAATGAATAAATTTGAGTATGTGTTAAAATATGATAAACTGTGGTACGACAGACTAGGTAAAAGACATGAAGTTTTTAATAGGATAAAAAACGGTATTTATAATTTCTCTGATGAAAAATTTAATAAGATAGCTCATTCTTTTAACAAAATTCCTTATAATAAAAGAAATTTGAGTAAAATTTTTGCTCATGCTTTAATGAATCATCCGTCACTCCTTGTAGATATTGCTAAAGTTTTTGTAGTGTAATTTAAGTGATAATGTTATCTTTAATAAATTTAATTATTGAATTGAAACGCAATTAAGGTTATTTTTGTAGTTGAATTACAGTTTGTAAATAAGAACAATTAAATAATGGAGTTAACATGTTAGATAAGATAAAAGAGCTGTTAGGAGAAGAAGCAAATGATTTATTATCCTATAAAGCTAAATTTCCAAAAGAAAAACTTCATCTACCCGGCGGAGATTTTGTAGATAGAATATTCGCACAGAGCGATAGAAACATTAATGTTTTAAAAAATTTACAATGGATCAGCAGCAGCGGTAGATTGGCAGGCACCGGTTATCTTTCAATATTACCGGTAGATCAAGGTATAGAGCATAGCGCCGGTGCATCTTTTGCACCTAATCCGGATTATTTCGACCCTGAAAATATTATTAAACTTGCTATTGAAGGCGGTTGCAATGCCGTTGCATCAACTTTGGGTGTGCTCGGAATGAATTCAAGAAAGTATGCTCATAAAATTCCGTTTATCGTAAAAATAAATCATAATGAATTACTAACTTATCCAAATACCTACGATCAGATTTTATTTGCCGGCGTTAAACAGTCTTACGACTTAGGGGCTGCCGCTATAGGCGCTACTATTTATTTCGGCTCAGAAGAAAGTGATGGGCAGATAGTCGAAATCAGCGAAGCGTTTCAATTTGCCCATGAATTGGGGCTTGCAACTATCCTTTGGTGCTATACAAGAAATCCGGATTTTAAAACTAAGGAAAAAGATTACCATACTGCAGCCGACTTAACCGGTCAAGCTAATCATCTCGGTGTTACTATTGAGGCTGATATTATTAAACAAAAACTACCTACTTGTAACGGAGGATTTAAAGATTTGAAATTTGGTAAATACAGCGATAAAATGTATACTGAATTATCAACCGACCACCCTATTGATTTAACACGCTATCAAGTAATAAATAATTATATGGGAAGAGCCGGGTTGATAAATAGCGGAGGGGCTTCCGGTGCAAATGATTTTGCTGAAGCAACCAGAACAGCCGTTATCAATAAAAGAGCCGGCGGAATGGGATTGATTTCCGGAAGAAAAGCTTTTCAGCGCCCTATGGTTGAAGGTATTAAGTTGTTAAATACTATTCAAGATGTTTATCTTGAAAAAGGTATCACTATTGCTTAATTAAAACCTTTTATTCAAAAGAGGTTGTTCCAAAATAGAGAAATTGTCACTCTGACTATGTGAAGAGTCTTCTTTAAACAAAATCAAATATTCTTCATTGCGTCGCTCCTTAGAATGACAGCAAAAGATGCTCTTGGGTCAACCTCTTTTTTTAATAATGTGTGAACACTCGATTGGTTTTTTCAGATTCTCCATTAGACTCCAATATTTTTTTACTCCATGTACATTTGGTGCAATATTTGTACCTGTTAAATCATTACCATGACAATTAACGCATCCCGGTTTTACCACTAATTATTTGCCGTTCAAATTTTTGGTCGAGGGGCTATTTGTATTATTGTTTGTCTGAGACAAGGTACTCCTTTGAGGAGCATTTTTCATTGTATAGTTTTCTTTAGTAATTCTTCCTAATAAGAATAATATTACAAATAGTACTAAAAAAGCTGCTATCCAAAGTTGTGGTTTTGTCATATAAATATTCTTGTAAATGTTTTTAAATTATTATTATTCATTTTTTAAAAATTCAGTTTAAGATTCCCTGAAAATTATCAAAAACTTAAATAGATAACAATTTTGAAAGGAATAAATTATTTTAATTATATAGAATAAATTACAAATCATGCTACAAATTATTTTAATATTACTTTTTGTAACTTATATTATTTTATCAATTATTATCTTAAACTGATTGAAACATGAATTATGAAAACAACCAACCGTTTAATAAATGAAAAAAGCCCATATTTACTTCAGCATGCTGATAATCCGGTAGATTGGTATCCATGGGGCAATGAGGCATTTGAAAAAGCACAAATCGAAGATAAACCGATTTTCCTTTCTATTGGGTATTCTACATGCCACTGGTGTCATGTGATGGCTCATGAATCTTTTGAAGATGAAAAAACCGCTCGTTTAATGAATGAAACTTTCATTTCGATAAAAGTTGACAGAGAAGAAAGACCTGATATCGATGGAATTTACATGTCTGTTTGCCAAATGCTTACCGGAAGTGGGGGTTGGCCATTAACAATAATTATGACACCCGATAAAAAACCTTTTTTTGCAGGGACTTACTTCCCTAAAGAAAATCGATTCGGCAGACCAGGCTTGAAGGAAATTATTAACGGAATCAAGGAGCTTTGGTATAATAAACGTGCCGAATTATTAAAATCCGCCGATGAAATCTCCGCTGCTGTTAAATCGCTATTTTCTTCGGAAGATGCGAAAGAATTAAATGAAACAGTACTTGATAAAACATTTGAACAACTAAAAAGTAGATTTGAACCGGACTTTGGAGGTTTCGGTAGCGTTCCTAAATTTCCTACTCCCCATAATTTATCGTTCTTGCTCCGTTATTGGAAAAGAACGAATAATATTGCTGCATTGCAAATGGTCGAGAAAACATTAATCGAGATGAGAAAAGGTGGAATTTTTGATCAAATCGGATTCGGTTTTCACAGATATTCAACCGACAAAAAATGGCTTGTACCGCATTTCGAAAAAATGCTGTACGATCAAGCGCTTATTTGCAATGCTTATATTGATGCTTTTTTAGTAACAAAAAATGTAGAATTTAAAAAAACCGCTAAAGATATTTTGGATTATGTCATCCGGGATATGACATCTCCGTTTGGCGGATTTTATTCAGCCGAAGATGCCGACAGCGAAGGTGAGGAAGGGAAATTTTATTTGTGGAAAGTAAAAGAAATTAGGGATATTCTAAATAATGAAGAAACCGAATTAGCCGTTAAAATATTTGATATTCAAGAAAATGGTAATTGGTTCGATAAAGTACACAGTGAATATAATAATACTAATATATTACATCTCGCAAAATCCTTTGATGATCTCTCCATAGAATTGAATATCAATAAAAATGTACTTGTCCAAAAAGTTGGTAATATCCGCCAAAAATTATTTGATGTTAGAAATAAGAGAATTCACCCTGATAAGGATGATAAAATTCTCACCGACTGGAATGCTTTGATGATTTCCACATTCTGTAAAGCAGCACAAGCTTTTAATGAAAATGTTTATATTAATGTTGCAGAGAACGGAATAAAATTTATACTTTCTCATCTGACAGATAAAAAAGGAAATTTACTTCATAGATATCGTAATAATGATGCTTCAATTCCCGGGCTTTTAGATGATTATTCATTTATTATTAATGCATTTATCGATTTGTATGAAACTACATTTAACGAAAATTATTTAGAAAAAGCAATTGAGTTCAACGATTATCTGGTTAATAACTATTTTGATAACAAAAAAGGCGGATTCTTTTTTACGCCGGTTAAGGGAGAGAAGCTTCTTGTACGTCAAAAAGAAATTTATGACGGCGCTATTCCATCCGGTAATTCTATTGCTTTGATGAATTTATTGAGATTAAACAGGCTTACAGGTAATGATAAATATGAAATTCTTGCTTCAAAAACGGCAAGAGCTTTTTCAAATAAACTGTATAATTCACCCTCTTCTTTCACACAAGCATTATGCGCTTTGGATTTCGCATTCGGTTCTTCATTTGAAATTGTCATTGCAGGAGAGAAAAATTCTTCCGAAGTTCGAAATATGCTCGAAACAATTAGAAAAATTTTCATTCCTTCCAAGGTAATTTTACTAAACGATCCGGATAGTGAAAAAATAAGAAAATTATCAACTTTTATCTCTGAACAAGGTAAAATTAACGGTAAAACTGCAGTTTATATTTGCCGGAATTTTTCATGTAATCTACCTGTAACGGAAGTTGATAAATTGCGAAAGTTATTGAACTAATTTATTTTATATACTGAAATTATAATTTATATAATAAGCAATAAAAACATGAGCGGAGATAACAAATACATTAAGGCCTTAGTTGAAAAAGCTAAAAAAGGATATCATGTTCCATTTAGAGAGTTATATAATCTGAATAGCGGTAGAGTATTTGCTATTATATTAAGGCTCACTGCTGATCCCGAAATTGCGAAGCAAATATGTAAAAATGTTTTTATTGAAGCATGGGCAAATTTATCGGGCTTAAGGAGAGATGTGCCTTTTACTTTATGGGTTATCGGTATAGCTGTGTATATGTCCCTCGAAACATTAAGAAAAGATGAATCAAACAATAAGAAAAACAAAATTGAAACCATTTTAGAAAAAGAAGCCCGTGAAGAAAAACTTAAATTACTTTTAAAAGATAAATTGGACCTTGTTGTTACAGACTTAATTCCATCCGGACGTATTGCATTCGTATTACATTATATAGAAAAATACTCTATTGAAGAAACCTCTGATTTATTAAAGGTATCGGTATATGATGTTAATGCTCTTTTGAATAAGGCTAATTTAATTATAACGGAGGCATTTGCAGATTCATACGTAAAGACTCCAATTGCAAATAAATTAAAATTAATAACGCTTATAATTGAAGCGCCGGCGGATATATGGGAAGAGATTTATGAGTTAATACAGAAACAAAAGTTTGAAAATTCTTCTAGTACCGTTAATCAAGAAGCTTTGTTAGAAAAAAATAAGGTTGGTAATTTTGGAAATGAAAAGCCTAAAGCAGAAAGTAAGCCGCATAATAAAAAAAACATTATATTTCTCAGCTTATTAATTTTAACTATAATTTCAATCGCCGTTATCTGGCTTATCTTTATGCCTTAAAAATTTGCTGTACTTAACCGGATCAAAATCTGATAATATTAAAATATTAAAAGTTTTATTTTCGTTGAACATTACTACATTCATCAAGACACATTTGGTTCGACAAGATATTTTTTCAAATAACTGTACAACTCAGCTCTGCAATTCCGGTTATTTTGGCGTAAAGTTTATCGCCTTTTTTAACTTTCCCAACCCCTGACGGTGTTCCGGTAAATATTAAATCACCCTCTTCTAAAGTCATTAAAGAAGATATATATTGGACAAGCTGCAGAGGTGAAAATAACATTAAATTCAGATGCTCCTTCTGTTTAACAATATCATTTACAGAGAGTGATATTTCTTCGTTCAGAGTAAGCTTATAATTTTTTTTAGAAATAAATCCGGAAAGAGGGGCTGAAGTATCAAAACACTTTGCAATAGTCCAAGGATGAGATTTTTCCTTAAGTTTATTTTGAATATCACGCAGAGTCATATCCAATCCTACTCCGTACCCTATAATTGCCTTTTCGGCTTGGACTTCATCCGCATTCTTAATTTTCTTTCCGATAAGTAAAACCAATTCCACTTCATGGTGCATTTCGGAGGAATACTCCGGGTAAATAATTTGTTCTCCGGAATATATAATTGAAGAAGCAGGTTTTATAAAAACAACCGGTTTAGTGGGGATTTCATTCCCAAGCTCTTTAGCATGAGCTTCATAATTTCTACCGACACATACAATTTTCCCAACTGTAAATTCTTTGTTAGAGTTAGCGATTTTGATCTTCTTCATCTTGAATTAAATACCGTTAGATTTTATAAAATGAATTAAACAGACAAGGAAATAACTCAAATTTGAATTAAGCACCGAGCCGCCGTTTATCTATCAACGTTCTTCCCCGAAAGGAGGAAAAAAATATGAACTTACTCTAAAAAGGTGTTTTTCTTCCGATAAAGATTTGAAAATGACCTAATTAGACACAACTAAATTATGTTTTTTGTTTTTTCTTTTTAGCCGCCGGAAATAAAACATTATTTAATATTAAACGATAACCGGGTGAATTTTTATAAAGAGAAACATCTGTCGGAGGGTCACCGACCATAACTTCATAATCTTCCGGATCATGCCCGCCATAAAAGGTAAAACTTCCTCTTCCATAATTTCCATGAATGTATTTAACCTGATCCGTTCCGGGTCGTTCGGCTAAAATGATAACCGATTTTTTAATTACTTCTTTATGAAACATTGTTGTTTGGCCCATAAAACCGTGGATAACATTTACTTGGTCTTGAGTTAACATTGTGGGAACGGGATCATATTTTGCAGAAAAATCAAACAGCGTAAAATAATCATTAGCTTTAGGACCAATTTCCGAAGGCTGAACATCTATGTTGCTAAACTCATAAACGTATGGATTCATAACCAATTTAAAATTAGTAAACGCAAGTGTATTTGAAAAATCCAATTTCTTTTGTGCATTTGGATCGGGG
>CAJXGP010000063.1 GCA_913053915.1 uncultured Ignavibacteriales bacterium
CAAAGCCAATACGACAGAACATATTTGACTTTATTCTAGCCTATCTCAATCTCATTACTTTTTAAAAGATCCGGCTTAGTGTAAAATGCTTTCAGCCAGTCTAAATATCGATGAACATAATAATAAGCTACGGGTACAACTATTAAAGTCATAACTGTTGAAGTTAATATACCGCCTACAATAGCAGTGGCTATATTTCTAAATTGTTCCATTGAAGGAGGTGGAAACAGCATCACATGAGTCATAGCCGCACCGGCGGCAATAGCGGTCATTAAAACCGGGCGGAGCCTTAAACCACTAGCCAAAGGAACAGCTTTTTTCAACGGCATTCCGGATTTTCTTAATTCTTCTATTTTATCAACTAACAGAATAGAATTAGATAAAACAATACCGGCAAGAATTGCTAAACCCCACATCACCGGCGGAGACCAAGCCATTCCCCGCACCCATAGTCCGAGCATTGCACCCAAACCTTCAAGAGGAACTACCAACATTAGTACTAATCCGGTAAGGAATGACCTAAAGAAGAGAGCTAATAACAAGTAAACAAACAGCAGACCGATTTTTTCCCCCTCGTTTAATTCATTAAATGCATCCAGCGCCGTTATCATCATACCTGCAGGATTTAATAGAACTTCCTTAGGTTGATTTAATTGCATTTTAGCCGGAAGCAAAGCACTCATTGTTGTTGCTTTCAGTCCCAATTCTTTATAGTAACCGAGTAAGCTGGCAGAGTAAAGAGAATTATAGGTATGTACCCGGTCAAAACCTTCTACTTTTTTGAACGTCGCAATTTGGCTTAAGCGAACATTTCCACCTTTAGGTGTGTGAATCATAACGTTTGATAAATCATTGCTGTTCTTTCTATCAAAGCCGGCGTAACGTATGAGAACCCTGCTATGTTCATAAACTTCAGGATAAGGCATAAAGAATAAGGAAGATTGAATACCATGTAAACTCATCATCGTTTGAGAAATAACATCTGCAACGCTTAAACCTAATTCGGCAGCTTTTTGCTCATCAACTTTTATTTGTATTTTCTTTTCTTTTGTTTGATCAATGTAAGGACTATGTAACCCGGGCGCTTGTGTACGGGCAATGTTCAGCATCTTTTCAGCATCTTTATATACAAGATTTTTATCAAAACCGCGTACTAAAATTTCTACCGGTGCTCTTGCTCCTGCAACCGGAGTAGGCGGAACCGGCTGCAATAACATAGCATTAATTCCAGGTATTTTTTTATATATTTCTTTACGCATGTGTCGCGCTATGTCCCACATTGTTTCTTTACGTTGTTCACGAGCCAATGTAAAATTGATGATACCGGTAATTTCATTTCTAGTATTAATTCCATAACCCGAAAAATAGTTACCCCACATTGGGGCTTTACCTACCATAAGTGAAATATTAATCACATTTTTATCTGTTTTATATATTTTTGAAATTTCTCTTGCTATCTGAAACATCCTTTTAGGAGTTGTATTTGGATTTGCTCTTACGTATAATATGCCAATGCTGGTATCGGTAAGCGGCATCTGCTCTCGTGGTAATTTTTTGTAGATACTTAAAGTTATTATTAAAGATCCTACAATTAATGCAACTATGGAAAGCGGGTGATTAACTGCCCATTCCACTATTTTACCAAATTTTTTTTCAAACTTAAAATACGGTATAAGGAAAATCTTGCCAATAAACTTACCAAATCTGTTTTCAGGTTCTTTATATACGCCCAATTTTTCTTCAACTTGAATTTTTCTGGCTTCTTCTTCATCCGTAACGGCATTTTTAGGTGCTTTGAAAAGATGAGCAACAAGTAGCGGAGTTAGTGTAAGTGCCATCCACAAGGAAGCTATAATAGTTGTTTCCATCGGGATAGTCATACTTCTGAAGCCGGAGCCCATATCTCCTTTTAAGAACATCATCGGTGCAACAACAATAAAAAAAGCAAAAGTTGCCAACATTATAGGATGTGTTACTTCTTCGGTGCCGATAATGGCAGCCAATTTCGGGTGGATTCCCCGTTCCACGTAACGTTTGGTAATTTCGATAACAATGATTGAATCGTCTATTAATTTTCCGACAATGAATACCATACCCAGCATTATTCCAAAATCACGCTGGTATCCTAATAAACTAAGGACAAAAAATCCGAATGCAACGGAAGAAGGGAGAATTGCCAGCGCAATTATCGAACCGGAAAATTCACCAAGGAAAAACAGCATCATTAAACCGGCAAGAACAACGGCAATAAGGAATTCTATTCTAGCATTGCGGTCATTAACTTTCATTATTCGAGTTTTTGAAAAAGATTTCACTATTTTTAGTCCCGGATAATCCCGTTCCAACGTTTTAGAAAGTTGGGTTGCCAGGTTATCCACCTTATAAAAATCAGTTTTACGGGTTGGTTGAATTCCAAGCCAAATAGCGGGCTTCCCATTGAAAAAGAAATCTCCATATTGCTCTTGAACGGTATCTTTAACGGTAGCTACATCTTGTAAATAAATATCTCTTCCGTTTTTAGTTCCAATCACAATATTGGGCATTACTTTTTTTAGGTTGTTGTCATCTATTTCACTTGAAAGAAAAGTTGAGATAATTTCATTATTACTAATTAAGGGACCTCCTCCCCTGGTAAGCTTAGCAGTATCAAATGCTTTTTTAATTTGCGACATTTTGATACCATAAGCAGCAAGTTTATCCCTATTTACAACAATCTGTATTTGTCGGATAGGACCACCGAAGGTCCAAGCAGCTTTAACGCCGGGAATTTTTTGATATCTATCTAATACAATGTTGTTAATAAACTCCCGCAAATTTTTTCTTGAAACCCCTTTCCGGGTAATAGCAAACTGTGTAACAGGTACATTTTGACGATCAATTCTTACAACTCTTAATGGAATCGCTTTACCCATTAGAAGAGGTAAATCTTTACGAGCAATAATATCTGATAGGTTTCTTAATTCCGTCCTTTTTTCATCTAAATCCACCCCTTCCTTAAAATGTAAAGCAACTAAACACCATCCTTCTTGGGAAGTAGTAACCGTATAACTAATATCGCCTACAATCTGTAGATTCTTTTCTAAAGGTTGTGCAATTAATTTAGACATATCACTTGCCGGCAATCCCGGATACATGCACATAACACCTAAATCCGGCGCAGGAATTACGGGAGCCATCCGCGAAGGCATCTCTACGTAAGCTACAATACCGAGCACAACCATCAATAGTGAAATGATAATTGTAAAATGCGGGTGCTCAACAGCGTATTTTGTTAAACTGCCTCTTTTCTTATTTAATTTATTCATCTGTTTACTCCTTATCCCTTTCGATAACAAGAACAGACATACCCTGTGTTATATCTTTCTGTCCAACATAAATAACAAAATCACCCGGTTTTACTCCTGATAGTACTTGCGTATAATATGGGCTGCTTAAGCCAACCTTAATTTTTTGTAATCTTGCAAAACCTCGGTTTGACATTTTGGGAGCTAGGTAAACACCTTTACCCCCTTGAGGCAGTTGAATCACAGCATTATTAACTATACGAATTGTGTTTTGAACTCTTGATACTGCAAACTTTGCAACAATATATGATTGAGCTTTGAGTAATATGCCCGGATTAGATAATCTTACCTCTACTGTTCCGGTATGTGTAACCGGATCTTCTGCCGGAAAGACTACCGCAACACGTGCGGTCATTCCCGGTACACCATTATTTAGCGAAAAATCTTTTTTCGATAATTTTCCTGCTCCGAGTACAGATAAAATTTCATTATTAGTTAATGGTTTGATTTTTCGTTTCCATCCATTATAATTCTTAAAAGCTTGCATAGACACCTGTGGAAATTCCAGCCAAACCAAATCACCCTTTTTTATAAAAGGGAGATCGCCTTCCGAGACTTGAAATTGCACACGGATACTGTCCAAACGATCTAATCTAAACATTTTCATTCCCCTTTTTACAAATTGGCCAGGGTAAATAGAACGCTCTGTAACGTAACCGCTTACTCCAGCTCGAATATCTGCATAATTCACATTTGCACGGGCTAATTGTACTTGAGCGACCACTTGCCGATACATTTTTCTAACGTAGTCATAATTAGAAGTTGTAACGGCAGAGTCTTTAAATAAACCTTTGGTACGATTTAATTCAGCACTCCAAAAGGTTGAATCGGCTGCGGATTTCATTACTTTTGGTAATAGCGATGAAAGGTCCAACTTAGCTAATGTTTGTCCTTTTTTCACATAGTCGCCTTGATACACATTCATTTTATTTACAAAACCGTCAACGCGGGCATAAACATCGTTGCTTTCATAAGGGAGAACCTGTCCGGTATATGTGGCTACATTTACAACAGGACCTTCAGTTACTTTTGCTGCTCTAACTGCAACAGGCCCACTAAACGGCGGTGGAAATAAAGCAGCCGGTGTTAGAGTAGGCTGCAACCAATTAACAAAAAATAAAGCGAACCAAATGATTATGGCAACGCCTAAGATATCTATTATAAAGATTCTTAACGGCTTATGAGCCAATACAATTTGCAATGGGTAAAGCCATTTGATATTTTTTACTTTATCAATATTTCGCTCCCCCCATACTGTTAACAACAATATGAAGATAATAACGAGAGCAATTATTATTAATAAGGAGATCATAATTTTAATTCCTTTTGATTTATTTTGTAAAGACAGCTAAATCATTTAAAGAAATATTGCCTTTTATTCTTAGTACTTGAATGATTGACAGATAATAATTTGTAACGGAATTTATATACTTTAACCTTGCTTTTAGTAATCCGGCTTCTGCATCTATAAGATTATCAACGGTTATTTTACCCACATTATATCTTTCCTGCTGGATTCGAAATGCTTCTTTTGCGGTTCTAATTGAATTTTCAGCAACTTTTATAGATTTTTCCGCTGTTTGTTCATTAAATAATGCCAAATGGAAATCTCTTTTAACATTATATTCCGTCTGCCGCATCCGTTCGCTACTTGCCAATGCGGAATAAGAGGCTGCTTCAATTTTTTTGTAAATCTGAAAATTGAATATGGGAAACCTTATCTGAAGTATTGCAATAAAGTCTTTATTATTATTATTATAATTAGGAGAATTTACCGCATTATTCCCCCAATAAAATGAATATTTAGCTATCAAGTTAATTTTGGGTAATAAACCTGACTGCTGAAGAGTTTTTTGAGCTTCTGCATATTTAAGCCCAAATAAACTAAGTTGATTAAAAGGACTATTTTTTAAAATTTTTGTGCTGTCTTCTATAGACAGTGGAATATACTTATATGCTAGTGTATCTGCAGGCTGCAAGTTACCGGGAAGGGTTGTACCAACTAATGCAGATAGATTATCTATACTTGTTTTATAGTGATTTTTTTCTTCAAGCAATCCAACTTGCAGCTCGGAAAGACGTGTATCAATTCTGTATAGATCAACCGGCAGGGCTTTACCGTAACGGACTTGTTCCTGCTTAAATTTTCGACTTTTAATCAAAGCTTTAATCGAAGCATTTGTTGCCTTTATAGCCTGCCGGATTTTTAAAAGATTAAAATATTGTGCGGTAATAGATAACAGCAGATGATCCCTCGTAAGAATATACCGGGTATTGGAAATTTGAGAATTAGCCTCCGCAGCATTTACTTTACCGCTAATTTCCCCGCCGGTATAAATGGGCAATGACAAAGTAGGAGATAATTCAATGATTTTATCATTAAAAATTTCATTCATCGATAAACCATCCGGTTTACCGGCTCCTAATCTTACTCCCGGAATTAATCTCATTTCTAGAATTGGGCTGTAAAAACCATCGCCGGAAAATTGAATTTTAGGTATGCGTAAATATTCGGCTGCTAATAACTTTTCTTTGCTCGATTGAATTGAATATCTTACATTTGAAAGACCGGGACTGTTTTTTAACGCTAATTTTAATAACATTAATAAGGTTGGATTTTGCATATTCGTATTAACATTACTTTGCGCATAATTTAATGAGAGGGGCATTACAACTAAAACCATTATGAAAATCGTCTTCCCTAAATTAAATATACTTTTTATGAACGATGTATATTTATTTTGAGAAAATATTTTATCCATTAATAATCACCTTTATATTAAATAATTTTTTTGTGTATTTTATAATTTCTAAAGTTTGTATAGTAGCTGTTTATAAATTTAGTATATACTAATATAATAAATTTTATTTTTTTGTCAAATAAATTATTACGCAACAATGTGTTTTGAAATACACAAAGTGTTGATAATATAATTTAGAAAGTATATAGTATATGCGTAATTGTGCGACTATATATAATTAGAGGATAGAAATGCAGGAATATCTCGAAGAATTGAAAACTTTATGCAATGAAACACGCTTTTGTATTGTTCATCTGCCGGCGGAACGTTTCTTGGAAGGGCGAAGCAAAAATAAATAGCTAAATTACAAATAGGAAGAAAGTTGTAAGTAAAAATTTTAACCAATGCATAGGTTTTGCGAAGCCTCCTCTTAAATTATATGATAAAAAATACCCACTTGTAACCCTTCTTTCATCTGGGTATAAGGAGATTGTGATTTTTTATACACTAAAAGAAATGTAAAATTTACATCTAACCACGAATTTATTTTGGCAGTAATTGAATTTTCCCAACGTACATCCCAAACATTAATATGTTCAAATCTTGTAAACAAACGGAGTCTGCTTTTCAATTTTAGATTTGTATCGATAAAAAATTCAGTTGAAGAAACCGATTCGACTCCGGTTTCAAATTTAAACTTTTCAACTTTATTTTTCGTGTTGGGATTATCGGTATATTGATTGAAAATCTTTGTGAATGTTTGCTGAAAGGCTATTCCCAATCTTGTTTCAAAGGTTTTATGCTTATTATATGTAAACCCAAAGCTTTGAGTGATATAACCTGGGTCAAAAAAATCGGATACCTTTTTAACAGGCTTTAATTTATAATTAAATCCGGCTGCTACTTGAGTGCGGACAGAATTTGAAACAAACGGGTTTACTTCCCAGCCTGCGTCATAAGAAAGAATATTTTCCAAATATAATTCATTGTTATTTGTACGATAGGTGTCTTTCCCTAATTTTGTTCTTCCATAAGCTGATTTTAGTTCATTACTAAAAAGCCATTCCGGCGTTTTATAATTTAGGTGAAAATCTCCGGTTAAAGTCCATGTGAAAGAATTTTCTCCTCCTTTTGCCCAATGACTGAAAGAGATTTGACTTATATTTAATCCTGTTTTCAAAGACGGCTGCCAACGATAACTGAGAGAATCAATATTTTTTGCAAAAGATAAACTGGAAAATAATAGAATAATCAAAAAATATTTTTTCATTTAAGCATCACCCTTTCTATTTTATACATTTATAATATTTAAAAATTATATTTATCAAATTAATAAATTAGAATAACAATACAGAATTTTATTAGAATGAAAAATAAATTTGAACTTATATTACATTATCAATCTTCCGGAGATCAACCGAAAGCAATTGACGAACTAACCGAGGGTATTCTTAATAATGAAAAGTTAGACATCTTTTAATATCGTTTATTATGGAAGTTCCAATATGATGAGCCCGTTTTAATCGGGCTCACTAATTGAGGGATAATGATTTTTTTTCTCATATAAGATGTCCGTCAAGAACTATTCCTAAACGGACAATAAAAATGATTTTGTTTATTAAAGAACCTTCTTCATTTCTTCAAATTCCTCTTTTGTTATTTCACCTTTGGCATATCTTTGTCTTAATGTTTCCAAAGCCGGATCTGAAAAATCTCTTTCTTGATATAATCTGTCGTTTTCATAACCATACGTCATCATTCTGTTTCTTAACCGGTGTCCATACGGTACTCTATCATAATTTCCATTATTTTCATTGCACATACACATTTTGGATCTCCTTTTATTAATTATGTAATATATTGATTTTTAAGAATTCTTTTTTCTTTTCGAATTCTTCTTTGTTGATTTCATCTTTGGCATATCTTTGTTTTAATATATCCTGATGTATCGTTCATGCGATAATGTCTATCGTTGTCATCCAAGGCGGCATCATTCTGCATCTATCATAAATTCAATTGAATACTTGAATATACAAACAACACACTTATTTGTCAAGTGATATCGAAAACTTTTTAAATTTTAATTCGGATGAACTACAATTCTATAACCGGTAGTTGTTGCTTGTTCTAATTGTTCATTTTTTAGGTAATTAGACCAATTAGAAATTAGGTTAATTTTAATCAACAGCACATCAAAATATTATTTCACATTAATTTCTTTGTAAAAAAAACAAAGATTTAACTG
>CAJXGP010000064.1 GCA_913053915.1 uncultured Ignavibacteriales bacterium
TATTAAATCTTCAACTACTTCGTAGTTGCCGGATCTCGTATTCGTACTTTCTCTTCCCGGCATTTCATACAGAGTAATTTTAAATTGGACTACTTTGTAGTCCGAAAACATTTTCATTTGCATAAAACTTAAAATGTTCAACTTAACTCAACGATATTGCCGTTGCAGGCTGTTATTCTTTCTGAAGACGAAAAGTAAAGCAAGTTAATTTTCAAATAGTTTGTTGTATCGGTTATTGTGAATTATTGTTTGATTAGAAATTAGAAAGATTAAATCAACCCCGTTAGATAATCATAATAAGTTTTTATCATTTTTTAAAATAATGTATCTAACAGGGTCAATTAGTAATTATACTATCTTTCCCTGCACATTAAAAATATTATCCGGTCATTTTTTTTGAACCGGAATTACTTGAGTTTCTATTGAACAAAAAAAATGAGCTGCATAAGAACAGCTCATAATTTATACAAAAAGGAATAATATGGAATTTAATTTAATTCACTTCCCAAGTATTTCCGTTGAATAACACTTTATCCAGAACACCTTCCCCTTTCATTTTCTTAACTTGTTTGATTTGTTCTTCAAGGTTTTCATCGTACGTAGGTTTGTTAATTTCTCTAAAAACTCCAACCGGAGTAGGCAGGTTATTATCCTCCGCCATGTGAGAGAGCAAAGTTGCTAAAAGCGGGCTTTCGGCATATTCATCATGGACAACCAAATCCTCAACCCTATGTTTTCCTTCACCAACTTCAACTATCGCCAGTTTATCACCGTCCAAAATAATACCTTTATCTTTATTATTCCCAAATAACATCGGTTTGCCATGTTCTAAAATCAATTGATTATCCGCCTTCGTTTCTTTTCCCGTAAGGGCAGCATGTGTTTTATCATTAAAGATGACACAGTTTTGTAAAATCTCTATCACAGACATTCCTCGATGTTGTTCTGCTGGTTTGCCATGTTCCAGATAAATAACATTTTCATTCCGTGTTTTTTTAATCATCAATTTATCAAAAGCACCGTCATTGAAAATAACACAGTTTTGATAAATTTCAATAAAAGCAATACCCTTATGAGTGGCAGCTCTTCTAATCATCTGTTTCAAATGTTTTGCATCACTATCAAATGTCCGAGCTATAAAAGTTGCTTCTGCACCAAGCGCTAAGGAGATAGGATTAAAAGGATAATCAATGCTTCCATAAGGCGTAGTTTTGGTAATTTTCCCTTTTTCCGAAGTCGGGGAATACTGTCCTTTTGTTAAACCATAAATCCTATTATTAAAGAGCAAAATTTTTAAACCCATGTTTTTTCTCCATGCATGAAAAAAATGGTTACCGCCAATACTTAACAGATCGCCGTCACCGGCAGCAACCCAAACCGATAGATCCGGTCTGCTGATTTTAACGCCGGTAGCGATAGCCGGCGCTCTGCCGTGTATTCCGTGAAATCCGTATGTGCTCATATAGTAAGGAAATCGAGATGAACAACCGATACCGGAAATCCAAATAATTTGTTCCTTTTTTATTCCAATTAATTCCGGAAGTGTTCTCTGAGTTTGAGCAAGTATTGAATAATCACCGCAACCTGGGCACCATCTTACGTCTTGCTTGCTTGCAAAGTCTTTTGCCTTTAATTTAATTTCTTCTACTTCAATATTTTCAGCCATTTCAATTTCCTCCGAGAATTTCAATTATTTTATTTTTAATATCAGCTATCTTAAAAGGTAATCCTCTTACCAGATTAAACTGAATAATCGGTATTAAAAACTCACTTCTCAATATTCTACTTAATTGTCCAAGATTAATTTCAGGTACTAAAATTTTATCGAAATTATTCAGCACTTCTACGGTATTTTTGGGCAGTGGATTTAAATATTTAAGATGAGCTTGAGAGACATTGTAGCCTTCTTTTCCGGCTTTTAAGACGGCTTCCGTAATCGCACCATAAGTACCTCCCCAACCAATAACCAACAACTCACCTTTTTGATCGCCGATTACTTTAAGATCCGGAATATCATTTTCAATATTTTTAATTTTCCGCGCCCTTAAAGTAACCATTTCATGATGATTATCAGGATCATAGCAAACATCCCCCGTAATGTTTGCTTTCTCCAATCCGCCAATACGATGCTCCAATCCCGGTGTTCCAAGTTTTACCCAAGGACGCGCTAAATTATTATCTCTTAAATAAGGAGCAAATCCTTCCTTTTCTGTTCTGAACTTAACGTAAATATCGGGTAATTCACTTTCATGTGGAATTTTCCAAGGTTCCGAACCGTTAGCTAGATAACCATCTGTTAATAGAATAACGGGAGTCATATATTTAATAGCAATTCTAGATGCTTCAATTGCCATGTTAAAACAATCACTTGGTGTAGAAGCAGCTATAACAGCAACAGGTGCTTCGCCGTTTCTACCATAAACGGCTTGTAACAAATCTGCTTGTTCTGTTTTTGTCGGTAAACCAGTACTCGGACCGCCACGTTGTACATCCACAATTACAAGTGGAAGTTCCGTCATCACTGCTAGCCCAATAGCCTCGGTTTTTAAAGCCAATCCCGGACCGCTGGTAGTTGTCATTGCTAAATTACCTGCAAAAGAAGCGCCGATAGCCGACGTAATACCTGCAATTTCATCTTCCGCTTGGAATGTTTTTACACTAAAGTTTTTATAAATACTTAAATATTGTAAAATTTCGGAGGCAGGTGTAATAGGATATGATCCGAGATATAAAGGTAAATCACTTTTAACCGAAGCCGCCAAGAAACCTAAAGCCGTGGCTTCATTACCGGAAATATTTCGATATATACCTTTAGGTAATTTTGCAGGTTTTATTTTGTATCGAGTAGTAAAAATTTCTGTATTTTCACCAAAGTAATAACCTGATTTAAGAGCTTTTTCATTAGCATCTATAAATTCAGGTTTATTTTTAAATTTTACTTTTATCCAATCTACCGTTGGTTCCATAGGCCTATTGTATAACCAATACATTATTCCTAATGCAAAGAAGTTTTTACATCGAGATACATCTTTTGGTGATAAAGATGAGCCCTCCAATGCTTTCGCTGTTAGTGAACTGATGGGAACTTGATAGACATGGTATCCTTTTAATTCGCCGTTTTCCAACGGATTATTTTCATATTTTGCTAATGATAAATTTTTGGAATTGAAAGAATTGATATTAACTATTATTGTAGCACCGGGTTTTAATTCAGGTAAATTCTTTTTAAGAGCTGCCGGATTCATAGCAATTAATACATCAGGACTATCACCCGGTGTGTGAACATCCATATCTGCAAAATGCAATTGAAATCCGCTAACTCCATACAATGTTCCCGCTGGAGCTCTTATTTCTGCAGGATAATCCGGAAGCGTATTCAAATCATTACCTACTACTGCCGTAGTATTACTGAACTGACTTCCTGTCAATTGCATTCCGTCACCTGAGTCTCCGGCAAATCTTACCGTTAATTCATCTATATTTTGAATTTCTTTTTCTTTTAACATTTTAATACTCAACTATTTTGTTATTTTTACTCAAATACGTAATAAAAAATCATAAACCGTGCCATATTTTTTTATTTATTCGGTTTTTATTTCTTACTATTCTCAAACACCATTTCTGCGATTAATGGGCTTTGGAATCACATTTCCTTTCTTTAAAAATATTTTCAATTCTTAATTTTAAAAAAGTGCTTATCTAAATTAAGAAATTTTTATAACTTTCTTAAATTTTTATCTGTGAGCTATGGCTAAAAAATGTATTTTAAGGTTCTCGAATTGTAAATATTGACAAAAATCAAAACTATTTTATGTGTTTATATTTTCAATTATGCTTGTGTTTATAATAAAAGCCTAACTCTATCAAATATTTATTTACTTTACTCAGAAAATCAATTCCTTGTTTTCTCGACAACTTCATGTTTTTAAACTTTAATCATTCAATTTGATTTAACAATTTATAAAACTTTTTCGGACCGATATACCCAATGATCCGTTTTGTTTCATGACCTTTAGAATTCAATATTAAAATAGTTGGAACACCTAAAATTTTATATTTTTGTCGTAACTGTTCAACTTGCTGAGAGAGTGATTTTGTCATATCGGCTCTGAGAGTTGAAAATCTTCTTGATAAAGCAATTACTTTGGGATCGGAAAATGTAGTTGCATCAAGTTCTTTACAAGGGATACACCAGTCGGCAGAAAAGTCAATTATTATCGCTTTATGTTCTTTCAGTTCAGTACTTAATAAGTTTTCAGAATAAGGTTTCCAATTTATAGAATTTTTTTGTGAAGGTATTATGAAATAAACTGCAATAGCTATTATAATCAATGAAAATACGATTTTAGATATTTTGAAACCTCTTACTTTATCACCCAATTTTGCAAATAATAAAAGATAGATTCCAACCAAAATCATATAAATTGGAAGTACAATTCCAGATATAGACTTAGGTAAAAGCGGTAATATATAATAAAGTGCCATACCGAGAATTATAAAACCAAATATATGTTTAACTGTTTCCATCCATTCGCCGGATTTAGGAAGATTTTTAATTTTACCTGAAAAAATAGATAAAAACAAATATGGCAATCCCATTCCCAAAGCTAGGATAAAGAATACAAGGAATCCATAATAAGGGTTCCCTATAGTTGCAACGTAAGTAACCAGACCTAGTACAAAAGGCGCAATACACGGAGCAGCCACAATACCGGTAGTAAGACCCATAAAAACGGCGCCGTAATATCCCCTTTTAGTGCCGCCTGCTTTTGCAACCCATGAATCGGGAAGTTTAAATTCATAAACACCAAACATACTGAGAGATAAAGCGACAAAAATAAGAGCAATAAAGATTATTACAAAAGTACTCTGCATTATAGAACCGAAAAACGCACCGCTTAATGCCGTAATTACTCCGATTATTGAATAAGTAATCGCAAGCCCTATAACGAACAAAAGTCCCATTAAAAAAAGTTTATGTGTCTTCCCCTCACTTTGTCCTCCGAAATATCCGATTGTGATTGGAATTAATGGATATACACAAGGAGTGAGATTTAAAGCTAATCCTCCTATGAAAATTAGGAGCAATCCTAAAAATAGTCCACTATGTTCTAACCTGGAAGTAACTGTATTACTTGATTCGGATATGCTGCTGGTAACTCCGGAATAACTTAAATTAATTTTATTAAAAATATCTTGATTTATTTCGTTAATAACTGCTTTCTTTCCTCCGACTACAACTGATATTGTATCTTCAACTAATGTAGGCGGCAAGCATGATAAATTATTGCATGCCTGATAATCTAGTTTAACAATCAACGGATATGTGCCGGGTTTTATATTTTTAGTAACATTAACTAAGGCGCCTATGATAAATTTTCCCTTCCACACAGAAAGAGGTTTTTCGGAAAAACTTAATTTAATATCCTTTGCTTCAGGATAAACTATTTTTTTTATATTAAATCCAAAAGATGTATCGACGGATAATTTGGTAGGAATTAAAAATTTTTCTTTCGGTTTGTTAGAATTTATATGCCAGTTTTCGGCAACATTTCCTTCAACAGCTAATTTAAATTCGCTTCCGGGAATAATTTTATCTAAAGATTTAAATAATTTTATTTTTACAATATCTTTATGTACGCCAAAATGTACACCAAATTGTGCCATTAATATTTGTGAACCGAAAATAAAGAATAAAGCAGTTATTAATAAAATTTTCGAAGAATTTTTAAATATTTTTTTTATTGCCATTATATTTTTCATTATTACTCATAAAATTTATTTGGACTTAACATTTTTATCTTCTCCAACCTTGCACAATCGGATATCTTCTTCCGTAACCGAACGCCTTTGATGATACTCTTAAAGCAGGGGCGGCTTGTTTTCTTTTAAATTCATTGATATCAACTAATCTCAATACTTCTTTGACGATTTCCGGATCACCGATGACCTTTACTATTTCATAAAATTCTTTATTTTCTTCAAGATACATTTTTAATATTTTGTCCAATACCGGGTATGGAGGAAGAGAATCTTCATCTTTTTGACCAAATTTTAATTCGGCAGAAGGAGCTTTCTTAATTATCTCATCCGGAATAATTCTTTTTTTTCGATTAATATAATTTGCAATTCTATAAACATCAGTCTTATAAACGTCGGCAATTACTGCCAGCCCGCCGCACATATCGCCGTAAAGCGTTGCATATCCGACTGCCATCTCGGATTTATTTCCTGTTGTTAATAACAAATAATTAAATTTGTTGGATATAGCCATTAAATATAGACCACGAGTTCTCGCCTGAATATTTTCTTCCGTAATGTTTAACGGTTTATTTTTGAAATCAGGTTTTAAAATTTCATTAATTTTATCAACTATAGGTTGAATAGAAACAATTTTTGATGAGATGCCTAAATTTTCAATAAGTTTCTCAGAATCGATTATACTTCCTTCGCTTGAGTATTCGGATGGCATTAAGACAACATGAATATTTTCTTTTCCCATAGCCTGCGTTGCAATATAAGTAACCAATGCTGAATCAATTCCTCCGCTTAATCCTAACAAAACTTTCTTGAATCCGAGTTTGGAACAATATTCTTTCACTCCAAATATTAGGGAATTGAGTACTTCTTCTTCAAAAGAGCGCTCGGTATTCTTGATTGTTGAATACTTCTTTTTTGTATCAAAAATAATATAATCTTCCTCGTATGTTTTACCAAGCATAACCAGGTTTCCATTATTATCCATGCACATGCTCGCACCGTCGAATATTAAATCAGTTTGAGCACCTACACAACAATCATAAGCCAGTGGAAGATGTTCTTCTCTAGTTAATACCGAAAGCATTTTCCTTCTGTTTTCCCGCTTACCGTAAGAATAGGGACTGGCGGAAATGTTTATCAACAACGTTGTCCCTTTTTCGATTAATTCCTTAACCGGATCTCTGCTATATCTCCTTCGATACCAGTAACCGGCATCGTTCCAAATATCCTCACAAATTGAAATACCTAACATTTCGCCTTTAAATTCATGTACAAACACCTCTTTTGCAGGATCAAAATAACGCATTTCATCAAATACATCATAGTTAGGAATCAAAGACTTGTGTTGTACAAATTGTATTTTTTTATTATAACAAAGGACAGCGGAATTATGAACATCCGTACCGATTTTATCGTTGTCATCGGTAATAGTTCCGAATAATAAACCGACATCACCGGTAATTGAGGCAATTTCTAAAACTGTTTTTGTAACTTGGTTACGAAACTCTTGCTTCTCTACCAAATCCAACGGAGGGTAACCAATTAGGGCAAGTTCAGGAAAAATTACCAGATCAACATCATCCTTAATTGCCCTTCGATATCCTTCAATAATTTTTTTCTTATTATTTTGAATATCCCCTATTACTGTATTTATCTGATAAAGCGCTATTCTCATAAGTAATAAAAATTTTAAGATTTAATTTATAAAACTAAATGTGCTTTAACAATGTGTTGTGAAAGCAATCAACCATTTATTATTAAGCTGAAATTTAAATTAAAAACTTTTGTTCGATTTTGTTTAATTTTATGTATCAACTTGCAAGTTACAAACTATTTCCGGAGTAAATATTGATTAAATATATATTCTTTATACCTTTTCTGCTATTTGCTAAAAATGTATATCACTCCAATAATAAAGAATTACTTGTAAATAGAATGGAAATA
Source organism: uncultured Ignavibacteriales bacterium (assembly GCA_913053915.1). The sequence goes on from CAJXGP010000064.1 coordinate 7,705, forward strand.
ACCGTTAAAAATACCAATAGGGAATTTTCTTTTACAAATAAAAGATTTGGTCAGTATTATGGCTTAACAAATGCGTATTTTAATAATGGCTGGCAAGGTGGAGGCAAAAAAAAACCTAATGCAAATAATGTTTATGACTTTTTATCTATTAACTAATCTTTGGAGCTCTTATGAAAAAATTATTACTATTTTTAATTTTGTTTTATGCTGAACTGTTATTTCCGCAAGATACTCTTTTAATAAATGCCGAATATATCCCTCATACAGATACTACATTAGTTTACTACCCAAGTAATTATAGTTCATCCGTTCAATATCCGCTCATTTTTATGTTGCACGGATTTGCCGGTAATTATGCACAATGGTCACATATAGTAAATTTACAACATTATGCGGATAAATATAATTTCATTATAGTTTGCCCTGACGGGTTTTATGATTCATGGTATATGAACAGCCCGATAAACCCAAAAAGTCAATTTGAAACTTTTTTCTTTAAAAATCTTGTACCTGTTATTTTTCACCGGTACAGCATAGATTCAACTAATATTTTTATTACAG